>JAEDNF010000212.1 GCA_016302655.1 Oscillospiraceae bacterium
CTCACAGCCCTCTAATTCGTAAGGAGCGTAAAACATACAATCCTTACACCTAACGACCTCTGCAACATCGGCGGTAGGAGCGTTCTCAATAATCTCTATTGCCAAGTTCCACCCACTTGCGTATTCGTCTCTGATGAATACGTCGGGATTAGCTCTACCAATTCCGAGTGCATCAACATCTATGTATCTGCTCATTGCTTTTTCTCCTTTGCCTTATAAAACCTGCACTCCTTCGGCTTCGACTTCAATATCGTGCAATACTTGCCGTTCTGGCAGAATCGGCACGTTTGTTCTTTGCATTTTGGCTGTTGTTTAAGTCCCATTATTTAACCTCCGTTTCAAACGTTATTTTTTCGACATTTGCCCGTACCGTCGTATTCTTATGCGTTGGATCCATAAGCTCAACAGAATAGTTCCATTGATTTTGGATCTGATCGAACCAATAAACAAGGCATACGGGAATGTATCTGATTTCCTGATAAAAGACATATTGCTTCATTGCAATACACTTTTTAATTTGAACTATCTTTTCGTTGATCGTCATTACATATCGCCCTTTACGCTGATATAAAGTCCCGGTATGTCCGAATAGAATTTTTCGGTAATTTCGCTTGCGACCTGAGCATCATCTTTCCAAAAGCCAAGTTCAGTCATAACATCCTTAAGCATTTTCAGTAGATTATCCGTATCGGGCTTTGTTGTCTTATATTCTCCGTTGTAATGATTACCTTTAATCGGAAAACACCACTTCGTTACAAGCTGCACAGCACCCGTTAACGGCTTTTCAGGTTTATGTTGTGCCAAGTATGCCGAAAACTTTTGTCTTGCTTCTTTAAGCTCTTGTGGCTTATAGAACACAGGCTTGTTTTTAACAACTGTAACTTTCTGTTCCTGCGCCGTGATTGTAGGAATAATCATCGGAATAAAGAAACTGTATTCGTTTGCCATATTGATTTCTCCTTTTAAAAATTTTGCTTTTGTCACAGTCAGGGGGAAAAGTTGTGTGTGGCGGCAGCTTAAGCCACCACACTTTTATCCCCTGTGACTTGAGGTGCAAACCGCAAATTATATATATGTAATATATATAATTAAGTGCGGCACTCATTTTCGATAAATTTATTCGATTTTGCGGCTGACGCATTTTCGATAAAGTTAATCGAATTTGCGTGCGTTTGATATTCGATAAAATTATCGAATTTGCGATTTTTAGATTTTTCCGACTATACCGTCTTTTACCCAAAAATCAGAATGATCTGCAATGTATCTTCTCAACGTATCTTCACTTTTTCCTAAGAATTCTGAGAGCTCTTTCACGCTGGATTTACCGTTATCATTGCAATATTCAAAAGCATCTTCGAGAGATGCCTGTCTCTCTTTTTTCTTTTGCTGAGGTGATTTTTTCTTATTGAAATTCTTTTTATACGGTGATCCTTTTGTGTTCTGAGTTTCAATATCTTTTAGAATATCGGAATCGTCTAACACATGTACCGGATATTTAAACCATAAATTGATTGGATTAAATTTCGGGAATTCTCTGAGCGTACCCTCAATACGCCATGCTGTGAAACTCTCCTGACGCTTTATAACATTGTCAATGTCAGTCATCATAAGTTTAAAGCTTGTAGGCTTTAAAAGGTCTCTGGCGGCTTCTGTCGCTTTATCTGCGACAAGCAGATCATCAATGGGAACGCTGTCTTTTACATTAAACCGTGATAGCCAATCTGACGCCACTTCGCATACGGCATTGTTATTCATCTGCTTTTTCACTGCATCATCTAAATCAAGCTCTATAAGGTCGATCAGCGCATCAGGATCACGGGCAAATACGCCCGATCCGGAGGCTCTGTCCATTGACTTTTTTTCACCTTGTAAGCCCTTAGAATGGTGGTGACAATAAATAACAGCACAGCCGAGTTCGGTACACACTTTGTCAAACTGATTACAGAATTTTGACATCTGCTCTGCCGAGTTTTCATCGCCTGTAATGATCTTATATATTGGATCAATGATAATGGCAATGTAATTCTTTTTGGCCGCTCGACGGATCATCTTGGGCGCAAGTTTATCCATTGGTATGGATTTTCCTCTGAGGTTCCATATGTCAATATTGCCGATGTTTTCAGGCTCCCAATAAAGTGAATTATATACATCCTTGAAACGATGTAAGCAGGACGCACGGTCAAGTTCAAGATTGACATACATTACTTTACCTTTAGCACATTGAAAGCCGAGCCATTTTTTACCCTCTGCAATGGCGCAGCACAGCTCAATCAGAGCAAAAGATTTTCCTGCTTTTGACGGTCCAGCAACGAGCATTTTATGTCCCTGTCGAAGAATACCGTCTATCAGAGGCGGAGCAAGATCCGGCAGGTTATCCCACACATTATCAAGCTTTTCGGGATCAGGAAGATCATCGTCAACGCCTTCAATCCATTCCTGCCATTCAGCCCAGCTTTGTTTTCCGATATTGGTTTCAAGAAGATATTGCTTTTTACCGTTACGAATAACACCGGGCATACGTGACAATCTTGACGGATTTTTATTCTGAGAATCTATTGTCAGACCGTTCTTTTGACATTTTCCATAGAGATAGTCTACTCTTTTACGATATTCGGAATAGTCCGCTGCATCAATCCTTACAATGGCGTGTAAGCTTTTACCGCCGCTATACACAAGAGCGGCTATAGGTAATTCAAGCTCATGTAAAAGAGCATTCTGCATTTCTATATCCATATTATCGGATTCGACAAGAGCAAACCGAAAATCTGTCACGTTATCATTTTTCACACCCTCGCCATCGAGAGGATTGAAACGTATCCACGCCCCTGCTTCTTCTCTGTAATCGCCGAGTACGGAGCCGATATCGCCGTTACATTTGTTAAGTGCTTGTATAAGCTCCCCTGCCGTTCGATCAAAATTACCCTTAGTCGGCAAATATTTTCCGTCTTTTTCCCATGTAGTTGTGACATAACCGACATTTTCTGTTGAATCGAATAACGTTTCAAGATATGTAATGAGCTGTTTAATCGGGTCCCAATGTTCAGGAATATTCAGTTCTCGGCTTTCAACCCATGACTTATCAATAATTCGTTCTCCACCTATTTCAGAATCCCAATCAAGTTCAGCTCCTTCATATGACGGATTCCAGCCCTGATCCTTTGCAAGCTGAACGATAGTTCCGGCTGTAACGGGATTTTGATTTCCTTGAAACGTTTTCCATTTACGCTCACACTCACCGTCATGATATCTATGGTCGTTTCTGCTCCATTCGTCCCACACATTCACGGTATAGCCCTCTTCCTTGAGGGCCATACCAACATTCACCCATTCCTGATAAGAGCAAATCGAGGGATCAATATGTTTAAGGATGTCAATTATATTTAT
>JAEDNF010000011.1 GCA_016302655.1 Oscillospiraceae bacterium
TGGGGAAGGGAACGAAGCATATCTCATCATCATCCCATTTTAACTTCTGCTTGTAAAGTCTCCAGGTTTCTTCAAATCTCCATGTGCCGTCCTCGAAGAAGAGGGTGTTACCGTTTGCCCACTCATTGTAGTTGGGGTTCCAGTTATTATCAAGGTCTCTGGGGTAACGAAGCTGTTCCTGTGTATTATCGAATGAACGGAGCATATCCATGCACTTTTCAATGTTAGCGTTGCTGAGGTTGCTTACAAGCTTACCGTCAACAAGACCAACAAGAGGAGTACCTGTTGTAGCTACCATGTTGTTTTCGGGGTTGTAACCGTCAAGAGCGTACTTGCCGTTTTCGGGATCGCTGAACTTTCTGCACGCATCCAGGAATGTTGACCATGTCCAGTTGCCGTTCTCGAAAGACTCCCAGGGATCGTCAATGCCTGCTTCTTCAGCAGTGCTCTTTCTGTACCAGAGTAAGCTGTTTACATTGAGATCCATAATGGGACAATAGTTCTTTCCGCCCCAGTTGAACTTATCGATAGAATCCTTATAGGGTGCCCAGTCATCTGTTGAGAAGTCGATTATATCATCGAGAGGCTGGAAAAGATTCTGATATACGCTGTAAGGATAGTTGCCTATCTCAAAGGGGAAGCAGTCAGGCGATTCGTCTGCCTGAACGAGCTTAGCAAGGCTGGTATATCTGTCTGCGTATGTAGAAATGAAGATATTTACGAATACATTCTCGGCAGGAGTGCTCTCGTAACCTGCGGGGATGTTCTCGGGAGTACCGTACAGCTTCTTGAATACCTCAACTGCGGGAGAAGCCTCCTGTATCTTCCACCAAGCCATCCACTTTATTTTTGTATCTACCTTGATGTCCTTATAGTCTTCTGATGCGGAAACATTATCAACTGCGCTGATAACGCCGGCATTTTCTGACATCTGCTTCTCTGTTTCAGCAGAAGAAGCTGTGCTTGAATTTGAAGCATCGCCGCTTGTTGTTGCACTGCCGGCGCAACCGGTAAATGCCGTAACTGCTGTGATGAGTGCTAAAGCGCCTGCAAAAGCTTTTGTAAACTTTTTCATCTTTACCTCCTGTTAAATATTGGCATCACTGATGCCGCTGATTATTTTTCATGTTTATTATACCAAAATAAACCGTTATCCGTCAATCTACAATTTGCAATAAATTAAGTTATCCCATTTGGTGAAATAGCACAATAAATTTGGGTTAATTTAGGTAAATTCCGCTAATTAACATTAATCTCGCATTATATACAGGAAAGCCCCGTTCAGATACATCCCAACGGGGCTTTTCATCACCACGGCTTTACCGTGCCTACAATATCGCTTATCTTTTCGATTTTGTTTTCCTGTAAGAACTTTTTCATGCCCTCGCATACCTTTATAGGTGCATAAGGATCGCCGAATATCGCTGTTCCCATCTGTACGGCTGAAGCGCCTGCCATCATCATCTCGATAGCGTCTTCTGCGCTTGCTATGCCGCCCATACCTATTACAGGAATCTTTACTGCGTTAGATACCTGCCATACCATTCTTACAGCAACAGGGAAAACCGCAGGACCCGAAAGACCGCCGACATTGTTATGAAGGATAGGTCTTCTTGTTCTTATATCTATTCTCATTCCGAGAAGAGTATTTATAAGCGAAACGCTGTCTGCTCCCTCTGCCTCAACTGCCTTTGCTATCTCGGTTATGTCGGTGACATTGGGAGTGAGCTTTACAATAACGGGCTTCTTTGTAGCATTTCTTACCGCCTTTGTAACGCTTGCCGCACCGCTGCAGGTAACGCCCCAGGTAGCGCCGCCCTGTTTTACATTCGGGCAGGAAATATTAAGCTCTATCATATCTACATCGGTAGCGTCAAGTCTTGCGGCTATCTCTGCATAATCTTCAACGGTAGCGCCTGCGATATTAGCGATAACCACCGTATCCTGCTTTTTAAGACGGGGGAGATAATAATTAATGAACTTATCAACTCCGGGGTTCTGAAGTCCTACGGAATTAAGTATTCCGCTGGGTGTCTCCGCTATTCTGGGAGGAATGTTACCGTCTTTTGCCGCTATTGTCGTACCCTTGCAGGAAATTCCGCCGAGTTCGGACAGCGGATACAAATCGGTATAATCCTCGCCGAAGCCGTAAGCGCCCGAAGCGGCTATTACGGGGTTCTTGAAATGCTTACCGCAGACATTTACCGAGATATCTGGTATTACGCTCATAACACTACCTCCTCGCCGCTGAACACAGGGCCGTCCTTGCAGACTCTCAGCACCTGCTCCTTGCCGTCTCTTACTACCGTGCAGGCGCATACAACGCAAGCGCCGACGCCGCAGCCCATACGCTGTTCAAGAGAAACTTCGGAATATACTCCCGCATCTTTTGCCGCAGCTACAACAGCCTTAAGCATAGGTGTGGGACCGCAGGCATAAACAGCGGCTACGCCGCCTTTTGCAAGCTCATCGGCAAGCGGCTGTGCTATAGTTCCGCCGACTCCCGTACTTCCGTCATCTGTGCATACTATCACTTTTGCTCCCGATAAGGCGTAATCCTTGTCAAGTATCACCTTGTCAAAGCTCCTGAAACCGAGTATAGCCGTACAGTTTTCACCGTACATATTTGCTATGTCAAGAAGCGGCGGCGTTCCTATTCCTCCGCCGACTACTATTACTCTTCCGTCCTTCTTTGCAGGAACGGTAAAGCCGTTTCCGAGGGGAGCTATAATATCCATAAGATCTCCCCGGTTAAGCTCGGATATCTTATCCGTACCCTTGCCTCTTACTTCAAAAACAAGCCTTATCGTGCCGTTTTCCTTGTCGATACTGCATATTGATATAGGTCTGCGAAGCGTATAGCCCTCTGCTTTGATCTGCACGAACTGTCCTACAGACGCCGCATTTGCAACCTCGGGGCACTTAAGAGTGAAAGAGTAAATGCCACCTGCAAGTGCCTTCTTCTCAACTATAGGATAGGAGCTGCAATAAAAACTCATATTTTTTCTCCTTTTGCATAAAATACCGCCTATACGGCACCGAATTTCAGCTTCTCATTATCGTATCATCATCTTTTACTATTCTGACCTTTGCTTCTGCCTTTTCTTCATCAAGGCTCTTTGCGGCGTACTTTTTATAAGCCGTATGTTCGTCAGCCTTATGTTCTGGCGATTTTGCCTTTTCTATAGGCTTTGTTACTTCTTTCAGCCTGTTTCTCATCAAGTAAATAACCAGCGCACCGACAATGACATCAAGCAGAGTCTGTAAAGAAAACCACGATACGCTGTCATACAGCAGATTGCTCTGTGTGATGTAGGTATAATCCCAGACAGCAAGCAGTGCAAGTATCCTCAGCAGGCTGTTTGTTATCATAAGGTTGTCATAGTACTTCTGAGCGTTATCCTGCGTTATCACAAATGTCCTCGACTTGTGCGGAATAAACATATACACAACCGAAAATACAGCAACGCAAAGCCCTATAAAAGGCACAATGCCTCCCAGTATCCATTTGTCCGCAGGTACACCATCCGGATAGATATTATTAATTATCGGATCGGGATGGATGTATTTATCATAATAAGCATAAGTCGTCTGATAGATAAGAAAAACCATCATAAGACCGAAAGCGTCTATAAATCCCCTCAATATTGTGTAATTGAAATTAACTTTATATTCGCCTGTCTTCAAGTCAGCACCTCATTATATCTTTGTAATATCTACCATTTCAAGATCGTCTACCGTCTTGTCCATAGCAATACACTTTACAAGAGCGTTTGCCGTATCGACAGAAGTAAGACAAGCTATAGAACGCTCAACGGATTTACGGCGTATCTTTACGCTGTCAAGAGCAGGCTTTCTGCCCGTCTCGGATGTTGAAACAACATAGTTTATCTTGCCGCTTTCAAGAAGGCTGATTACATTCGGCTCCTTATCCTCATGGATACGATAGGTAAAGTTTGTTGCTATCATATTGCGGTTGAGCATTGAGGCTGTGCCGCTTGTTGCATACAGCTCAAAGCCGAGCTTCTCGAATTTTTCCGCAAGCGGTATTATCTCGGGCTTGTCCGAATTCTTGACAGAGAACATTACTCCGCCCTTCTTGAACATCTTGAAGCCTGCCGCCATAAGTCCCTTGTAGAGCGCCTCTTCAAAGGTTCTTGCGATACCGAGAGCTTCACCCGTTGACTTCATCTCGGGGCCGAGCTGGGTATCAACATCGTGCAGCTTTTCAAAGCTGAATACCGGCACCTTAACCGCTACATAGTCACCAACGGGATAAAGTCCGCTCTTGAAGCCCTGTTCTTTCAGCGACTCGCCGAGCATTATCTTCGTGGCGATATCTACCATCTGTACGCCTGTTACCTTGCTTATATAAGGAACGGTTCTTGACGATCTCGGGTTTACCTCGATAACATATACTTCGTTGTTATAAACGACATACTGTATGTTTACAAGACCTATTACATTAAGCGCTTTTGCAAGACGCTCTGTATATGTTATTATCGTATTCTTTATCTTTTCCGAAAGCGTCTGGCAGGGATATACCGATATACTGTCTCCCGAGTGTACGCCTGCACGCTCGATATGCTCCATAATACCGGGGATAAGGAAGTCTGTACCGTCGCATATAGCATCGACCTCGACCTCTGTACCCATAAGGTACTTATCTATCAGAACGGGGTTTTCAAGCTCTGTTGCTGTGATGATAGTCATATACTCGGTAACATCGCTGTCACAGTGAGCTATTATCATATTCTGACCGCCGAGTACATACGAAGGACGGAGCAGTACGGGATAACCCAGCTCCTCTGCCGCCCTCAGCGCCTCTTCGGTAGTGAATACCGTATGTCCCTGAGGTCTCGGTATTTCGCACTTTTCAAGCAGTTCGTCAAACTTCTCTCTGTCCTCTGCGTCATCAATGCTCTCTGCAGATGTACCGAGAATGTTAACGCCGATTTCCTGCAGATGCTTTGTCAGCTTGATCGCTGTCTGTCCGCCGAACTGTACAACAACGCCGTACGGCTTTTCGGTCGCTATAAGAGAATCGACATCTTCAAATGTAAGGGGATCGAAGTAAAGTCTGTCGCCTGTGTCAAAGTCGGTCGATACGGTTTCGGGATTGTTGTTGCATATAATTGCCTCATATCCCATCTCCTTAAGCGCCCATACGCAGTGAACCGAGCAGTAGTCGAACTCTATACCCTGTCCTATTCTGATAGGGCCCGAGCCGAATACTATTATCTTCTTTTTATCTGTGGGGTGCTGTTCTATAAATTCGGCAGCCTCGTTTTCTTCGTCAAATGTGCTGTAGAAATAAGGCGTTTCGGCAGAGAACTCAGCGGCACAGGTATCAACCATCTTATATACCGCATGGCGTGTCTTTATGCCCTTTTCGCAAAGCTTCTGTCCTGACAGTCTCTCGATAGTCTTATCAAGATAGCTGTACTTCTTTGCCGCATCGTATTTTTCCTGCGTCAGCTCGCCGTCCTCAAGCCACAGTTCAAGCTGTGCAAGGTTCTTAAGCTTTTCGACAAACCACTTGTCTATCGTAGTGATATCGCAGATCTCCTTTACGGAGAAGCCTCTTCTGAGCGCCTCAAACACGCAGAACGAACGGTCAACATCGACATCGTGCAGTTTTGCTCTTACTTCATCATCGGTAAGAGTGATAAAGGTCTTTTTACGCATGGTATCCATGCCGAGCTCTATTGAGCGCACAGCCTTCATCATAGCTTCTTCAAAGCTCGTGCCTATAGCCATTATCTCGCCGGTAGCCTTCATCTGAGTACCCAGCGTCTTCTTGGCATAAACGAACTTATCAAAAGGCCACTTGGGGAACTTGACTACAACATAGTCGAGCGCAGGCTCAAAGCAGGCATAAGTCTTACCTGTAACCTGGTTTACTATCTCGTCAAGAGAATAACCTATTGCTATCTTTGTTGCAACCTTAGCGATAGGATAGCCCGTTGCCTTTGACGCAAGCGCAGACGAGCGTGAAACTCTGGGGTTAACTTCAATTACCGAATACTCAAAGCTGTCGGGTTTGAGTGCAAACTGACAGTTACAGCCGCCCTCTACCTTGAGTGCCTGGATAATATTCAGCGCCGCTGTACGAAGCATCTGATATTCCTTATCGGCAAGAGTAACCGCAGGTGCTATTACTATACTGTCGCCGGTATGAACGCCGACAGGATCGAAGTTTTCCATTGAGCAGACGGTAATAACATTACCCTTTGCGTCACGGATAACCTCGAACTCGATCTCCTTCCAGCCGGATATGCACTTTTCAACAAGTATCTGTGTGATAGGCGAAAGGCGAAGTCCGTTTGTTGCTATCTCGTGAAGCTCTTCGGGGTTGTTTGCGATACCGCCGCCTGTACCGCCCAGCGTGAATGCGGGACGAACGATAACGGGATATTCGATAACCTTAGCAAACTCCATTGCGTCTTCAACGGTTTCAACGACCTTTGAAGGGATACACGGCTCGCCGATAGACTCCATAGTATCCTTGAACGCCTGTCTGTCCTCAGCCTTGTGGATAGTTTCGGGATTTGCACCGAGCAGTTTTACATTGTTCTCGGCAAGGAAGCCCTCTTCCGCTAGCTGCATGGAAAGAGTAAGTCCCGTCTGACCGCCCAGGGTAGAAAGAATGCTGTCGGGCTTTTCTATCTTAATTATCTTCTTTACAACATCAAGAGTAAGCGGCTCGATGTATATCTTGTCCGCCATATGCTTGTCCGTCATAATTGTTGCAGGGTTTGAATTTATAAGAACTACCTCAAGTCCCTCCGCCTTAAGCGCACGGCAAGCCTGAGTACCTGCATAGTCAAATTCGGCTGCCTGTCCGATCACTATAGGACCTGAGCCGATAACCAGAACCTTTTTTATATCACTTCTTAACGGCATTTCTTGTTCTCCTCCATAAGACTGATAAATTTATCGAACAGATAAGCGGTATCGTGCGGTCCGCCGCAAGCCTCGGGGTGAAACTGTACGGTAAATGCCGGTGCATTTGTATACTGTACGCCCTCGCAGGTCTTATCGTTGCCGTTTATGTGACTTACTTTACCTGCGCTCTCGGGCAGGCTGTCGCTTACGACAGCGTAACCATGATTCTGCGAGGTAATGAATGTCCTGTCTATCGTAATATCGGTTACGGGCTGATTTCCGCCTCTGTGTCCGTATTTCAGCTTTACGGTGGTCGCACCGTTTGCAAGTGCAAGCAGCTGATGTCCCAGACAGATTCCGAAGGTGGGTATCTTATGAGGTATAAGCTCTTTCAGCGTATTTATAGATACCGTGTTGTCCTGAGGATCACCCGGTCCGTTTGAAAGCATAATGCCGTCGGGAGCAAACTTAAGTATCTCTTCTGCGCTTGTATCATAAGGGAATACCGTGACATCACATCCACGCTTTACAAGCTCCCGTCTTATGTTGAATTTATATCCGTAGTCCATTAGAGCAACCTTATACTTGCCGCTTTCGGACTTGAAACTCTCAGGCTGTTTTACGCTAACCTTAGGTACTACAGAACCTACGGTGTAATTTGCGATTTTCTCCGACGCCTGCGCCATAAACTCTTCGGTAGGCTCGCTTGTCGTTATCATACCGTTCATAACGCCTGTTTCACGGATAATTCTCGTAAGTCTTCTTGTGTCTATTCCGAACAGACCGATTATATTATGCTTTTTGAGGAAAGTGTCAATATCTCCTTCGCAACGGAAGTTTGAAGGTGCTTCGCAGTATTCACGCACGATATAACCGCTGACTACGCTCGTCTTCGATTCGTAATCCTCATCGTTTACGCCGTAGTTTCCAATGAGAGGGAATGTCTGAGTAACTATCTGTCCGCAATAGCTGGGATCGGTGAGTGTTTCCTCATAGCCTGTCATAGCTGTTGTAAAGACTATCTCTCCTATGACCTCGCCTTCACATCCGAAGCTTCTGCCTTTGAACACAGTACCATCTGCAAGTATCAGATATGCCGTCTTTGCCGAAGCTGCCTTTAAGTCCATTTCTATCGTTCCTTTCTTTTACGGATTTTCTCTATCTTAAGGAAGCTGTATCTTTCCGACATAGCTCATTATTTCGTCTCTCATGCGAAGTGCTTCTCTGAATGCCGCACCTGCAAAATCACGCTCATCACAGCCCTCTTTTTTATACGCTGTCATGATGCCTCTTGAGCTGTTTACTATTCCGCCCAGACCGTTCTCATCGAATGCGGCGGCAATATCCTTTGCCGTTGCGCCCTGTGCGCCGTAGCCGGGGATAAGGAAGAAGGTGTGAGGAAGCTTTGCACGAAGCTCTTTTATCTGTTCGGGATAAGTTGCGCCTACTACTGCGCCGACTCCCGAATAACCGTACTGTCCGGGGAGCTCCTCGCCCCACTTTTCGCACATATTGCCCATTCTTTCATATACCGGAACGCCGTCTATAAGGAGATCCTGAAGCTCTCCGCTTGAAGGATTTGATGTCTTAACCAGCACAAAAATGCCCTTGTCGTTTTCCTTACATACTTTGATAAGAGGATTGATACCGTCACTGCCGAGATATCCGTTTACCGTCAGAGCGTCGCCCATAAAGGGTTCAAATTCTTCGTTTCCTACCTTGACTTTACCGAGATGAGCTGCGGCATAGGCTTCCATAGTCGTGCCTATATCGTTACGCTTTCCGTCGGTAATAACATACATTCCTCTGCTTCTTGCGTACTCCTGAGTCTTGTATAATGTCTTGATACCTGCCGTACCGTACATTTCATAGTAAGCCGCCTGGGGCTTTATTGCAGGCACTACCTCGTGCAGTGCGTCTATAAGGCACTTATTGAATTCAAGAATTGCCTTTGCAGCACCTTTAAGCGTTTCGCCGTACTTGTTGAAAGCCTTTTCCTTTATGTACTCCGGTACATAATCAAGCTTGGGGTCAAGGCCTGCTACGGTAGGGTTCTGCTTTTCGCATATTGAGCGAAGAAGTTGATCCATTGACATTTTTGCATCCATCCTTTTAATTATATTTCAAGTATAACGGGGCAAAAGCGCCCTTATATACCGTTTTTCATTTTGCGTTTACGGCAATTTATTCGTCTTTATATACGACCTTGCCGTTTACCAGCGTGTATTTTACTCTGCCCTTCAAGGTCATGCCCTTGAAGCAGGTGTTCTTTGACTTTGAGTGAAGCTTCTGAGGATCTACCGTCCACTCTTCGTTTGCGTCGAATATTGCAATATCCGCAATATCGCCCACGCCGAGCGAGCCGCCCTCAATACCCAGAATCTTTCTGGGATTTACGCACATCATCCTTACGATATGCTTAAGGCTTACCGTACCGGTATGATAAAGTGCTGTCAGCGTTGCCGCAAGCGAAGTTTCCATTCCGACTACACCGTTGGGAGCCTTTTCAAAATCTGCCTTTTCCTCTGCGCTGTGGGGAGCATGATCGGTCACTATGCAATCGATAGTACCGTCTGTTATCGCCGCAATCAGCGCCATCACATCCTCTTCTTCTCTCAGCGGAGGATTCATCCTGTAGTCTGCGTCTCTTGAGAGCAGTTTTTCATCTGTCAGCATAAGGTAGTGGGGAGCTGTTTCACAGGTGCACATAACGCCGATGTGGGTGTTTGCCCTTATCGTGTTTACGCTTCCCTTTGTGGAAACATGAGCTATGTGTATCGGCATCTGAGTATCCTGTGCTATTGCAAGCTCTCTTGCGGTTATTATATCCTCGCTGAGCCTGCTCATTCCCTTTACTCCGAGCTGTTTTGATATCTTGCCCTTGTTTATTATTCCGCCGTCGATTATCTCAAGGTCCTCGCAGTGGGATATTACCTTAAGGCCTGCATAGTGCGCCTTTACCATAGCCTGAGCCATCATTGCCGCCGACTCTACCGGTCTGCCGTCGTCGCTTACCGCCACACAGCCTGCCGCCTTGAGTTCGTCATAGTCGCACAGCTCCTTGCCCTGCATACCCTTTGTAATACAGCCTACGGGGTAAACCTTTGCCTTTGCCTTGCGAGCCTTGTCCAATATATATTTTACCGTTTCCTTGTTGTCTACGGGCGGTTTTGTGTTAGGCATACAGGCTAAAGCCGTAACGCCTCCTGCTACAGCCGCCTCACAGCCGGTAATAATGTCTTCTTTATGTGTCTGACCGGGATCTCTCAGATGAACGTGCATATCGCATATTCCGGGTATGACCGTAAGCCCCTCGCAGTCTATTATCTTCGCCTTGGGCTCATCGCATACGATATTCTCTCCCAGTTCACGAATGAATCCGTCTTTAATGAGTATATCCGTTTTTCCCTCAAAACCGTTCACGCTGTCAACTACATGACCGTTCTTAAGTAAGATCGTCATTAAACTACCTCTCTTTCCGCAAAAATGCCACGATTTTTTCAAATGACGATGAAAAAATCGCGGCAATTTTTTACCATCCGCTTACAGCAGATACAAACTTTTCCGATATGAGAACCTTATTGACCGGGTATCATACTCGCATATTTCCATAGTCATTTTATTATACTATATTTTTATCCGTTTGTCTACAAATTTTGCGATTTTTTTTAGTTTTTTTGAGGAGTAACTTTTATACACCGTCCGTCCTCGTCACGCAAAGCTATAACAGCTCCTCTGATAAGATATGCCCTGATGCCGCTTCCGCACAAAACGCAGGACACATTTGCCCCTTCCGTAAGCCCCAGTTCCATAAGCCGCCGCCTCATATCTCCTGCAAGACACAGCTTCTCTACACGGCAGTTTTCTCCGCTTGCAAGCTCTGTCAGGTTTTTCATATCAGCATACCCCCTTTCATACTCTGCGGTTAATGTCAGTGTATGAAAAGAAAGCGCTATATGTTAAGCAAAGGGTTTTTACAGATTAATAATCAATCCGTCTGCACAATGCAAAAGCGAATCTCTGAATTTTTCCGGACAAGGCATATCTATCTCCTGTTTTCCGAATAAGGTCAACAAAAAGCCACCGCAAAAGCGGTGGCGAAAAAATTATTTACCCAATACTTTTTTAACTGTCGAAGCGATATTATCGGCGCATAAACCGAATTCTTCAAGAAGAGCTGCCGCAGGACCGGAATGACCGAATGTGTCCATAACACCTATCTTAGTGACAGGAACAGGACAATTCTCGCAGACAACATCACATACAGCACTGCCGAGACCGCCGATAATGCTGTGCTCCTCAACAGTAACGATCCTGCCTGTTTCCTTAGCCGCCTTGATGATAATATCCTTATCAATGGGCTTTATTGTATGAATATTGATAACACGGGCATTTACTCCCTGTGCCTTGAGTGCGTCTGCCGCTTCGAGCGCCTGAGCTACCATAAGACCTGTTGCAACGATGGTTATATCGTCGCCGTCACGGAGCTGAACGCCCTTGCCGAGTTCAAACTTATAAGTGTCCTTATCGTTGAATATGGGTGCGGCAAGTCTGCCGAATCTCATATATGTCGGACCTTCAAAATCAGCCATAGCGAGCACTGCCGCCTTGGCTTCAACATCGTCAGCAGGATTGATAACAGTCATACCGGGGATAGTGCGCATAAGAGCAATATCCTCGTTGCACTGATGCGTTGCACCGTCTTCGCCGACAGAAATGCCTGCGTGGGTTGCGCCTATCTTTACATTAAGATGAGGATAGCCAATGCTGTTTCTGATTATTTCATAAGCTCTGCCTGCCGCAAACATAGCAAATGTGCTTGCGAATACCAGCTTGCCTGTTGTTGCGATACCTGCCGCAACGCCCATCATATTTGCCTCTGCAATACCGCAGTCAAAGAAGCGGTCGGGATATGCCTTCTTGAATATACCTGTCTTTGTAGCGGCGGCAAGGTCTGCGTCGAGAACAACAAGGTCGTTTCTCTTTTCAGCGAGCATTACAAGAGCTTCGCCGTAGCTTTCACGGGTTGCTTTTTTCTCCATTTTTCGTTTCCTTTCCGATTACTTTTCAAGCTCGGCAAGATGAGCCGAGAGCTCAGTCATAGCCTGGTTGTACTGCTCTTCGTTGGGAGCTGTGCCGTGCCATGATACCTGATCTTCCATAAAGGAAACGCCCTTGCCCTTTATGCTCTTCTGAATTATCACCGTAGGCTGACCACTTACATTTTCAGCCTCGTTGAAAGCCTTTTCTATCTGATTGAAGTCATGACCGTCTATAGTAATAACATGCCAGCCGAATGCCCTGAACTTTTCGTCAATGGGATAGGGTGACATAACATCCTTTATTCTTCCGTCGATCTGAAGTCCGTTGTTGTCAACTATAGCAACAAGGTTGTCAAGCTGATAGTGTGCCGCAAACATAGCAGCCTCCCATACCTGACCTTCTTCTATCTCGCCGTCGCCGAGAATAGCGTAAACCTTATAAAAGTCTTCCGACAGCTTGCCCGACAGAGCCATACCGCAAGCGGCGGATATTCCCTGACCGAGTGAACCTGTGCTCATATCAACACCGGGAACCTTCTTATACACGGGGTGTCCCTGCAGCTTTGAGCCGATATGACGAAGAGTTTTGAGTTCTTCTACCGGGAAAAAGCCACGCTGTGCAAGCACAGAGTAAAGTGCGGGAGCTGTGTGTCCCTTTGAGAGAACAAGTCTGTCACGCTCGGGCATAAGCGGATTGCTTGGATCTACATTCATCTTTGCAAAATAGAGATAAGTGAGCGTGTCTGCTATAGACAGCGATCCGCCGGGATGTCCCGACTTTGCATTGTAAACGCCTTCGATAACGCCCATTCTGACCTTAGTGGCAGTTATCTCCATCTGCTTTATTAAAGTTGCGTCCATTTTTAGTCCTTTCCGGACGAAGCCGTAGCTTCGCTTTCTGAATTTATCTTTACGATTAATTATATTACATTATCTGCGATAAGTCAAGAGTTAAAGAAGCAGTTTCAACCGATATTTCCGTCCGTACCAATGGTTTTAACGCACAAAAAAACAGCTCCCGACAAAAGGCGGGAGCCGTTATTGTTTTACTTATTCAGCAACAAATGCGTCCTTACCGAGTCCGCATACCGGGCAAACCCAGTCATCGGGAATATCTTCCCACTTTGTGCCGGGAGCGATACCGCCGTCGGGATCGCCTACAGCAGGATCATATACATAGCCGCAGGGGCAAACATACTTTTCCATTGAAAATTCTCCTTTTTAATATATTACTTGAAGTATCTGTTTAAAAGACCTTCGAAAGCCTTGCCGTGTCTTGCTTCGTCCTTTGCCATCTCGTGAACTGTATCGTGGATAGCGTCAAGGTTGAGCTGCTTAGCTCTCTTAGCAAGGTCGAGCTTGCCCTGTGTAGCGCCGTGCTCTGCTGCTACTCTCTTTTCGAGGTTTTCCTTTGTGGAAGCGCTTACAACTTCGCCGAGAAGCTCAGCAAACTTTGCAGCGTGCTCTGCCTCTTCCCATGCAGCCTTTTCATAGTAAAGACCTACTTCGGGATAACCCTCTCTGTGAGCAGCTCTTGCCATAGCAAGATACATACCAACTTCTGTGCATTCACCTTCAAAGTTAGCCTTTAAGCCCTTGATGATCTCTTCATCTTCAACAGCCTTAGCTACACCGATCTTGTGCTCATCGGCAAATACAAGCTTTTCTGTTTCCTGCATCTGTGTGAACTTGCTGCCGGGAACCTTACACTGAGGGCAGAACTCCGGAGGAGTGTCTCCTTCATGAACATAACCGCAAATAGGACATACCCACTTCATAATTAATTACCTATCCTTTCATTAACAAATTATAATTATTGAAATTAAATCAGTAATTGTTACTGATTTCTTGTTACTATTATAACCTATCTGTACAAAAAAGTCAATAGCTTTTCGTAACTTTTCGTTAAAGTAGATAACTTTTTTGAAAGCCGCCGCTTAGCTTATAGCTTCTTTCATTTTCTTTACATATTCTCCTACATACTGAGGAGCGTCCTTGCCGTACTGCTCGATTATCCTTATAATAGCCGAGCCGACTATTGCGCCGTCGGATAAATCAGCCATTTTCTTTGCCTGCTCAGGAGTGGATATTCCGAAGCCGATAGCACAGGGAATGACGGTATTCTGTCGTATCACATCGACGATAGACTTAAGGTCGGTATTTATCTCGGTTCTCATTCCCGTTACGCCGAGACTTGATACAAGATAAATAAAGCCCTCCGCTTCTTTTGCTATCATGGCTATACGGTTTTCGGAAGTAGGAGCAATAAGCGAAATCAGAGCTACGCCGTATTTTTTGCATATCGGGAGAAATTCATCCTTTTCCTCATAAGGCAGGTCGGGCAATATCAGTCCGTTGATGCCGATATCCCTGCAGATCGATATAAACTTCTCCGCTCCGTATGAGAATACTACATTTGCGTATGTCATAAATACCATAGGAACGGTAACGTCTGTGCGTAATTCTTTTACAAGCGAGAAAACCTTGTCGGTAGTGACTCCGCCGCTGAGCGCACGGATGTTTGCTCCCTGTATTACAGGGCCTTCGGCAGTAGGATCGGAAAAGGGTATGCCGAGCTCAATAAGGTCTGCTCCGTTTTCTACAGCCGCCCTTACTATTTTTGCGGTCGTTTCAAGATCGGGATCGCCGCAGGTAATAAAAGGGATAAACGCCTTTTTGTTCTCAAACGCTTTTGCTATCATATTACTCATGAATATCCTCCCCTCTGTAGCGTGCAATCGCCGCACAGTCCTTGTCTCCTCTGCCCGAGACGGTTATTACTATTATTTTGTCCTTATCCATTGTGGGAGCGAGCTTCATTGCATAAGCAACGGCGTGTGCAGACTCTATAGCAGGAATTATTCCCTCTGTCCTTGAAAGATATTCAAAGGCGTTTACCGCTTCGTCATCCGTTACCGGCACATATTCCGCTCTGCCTATATCATGCAGATAAGCGTGTTCGGGGCCTACACCGGGATAGTCAAGGCCTGCGGAGATAGAATAAACG
>JAEDNF010000213.1 GCA_016302655.1 Oscillospiraceae bacterium
TCTCTGAGCGTCTTTTCCTGACTCTCGTGATTTTTCCTTACAAAGTCCTCTATCGTGCCGTCAAACTCGCCGCTTTCCTTCAGCTTACGGTAGCTTTCCGCAATGGGAGAGCCGTAGCAGTCGGTACCGGATACGAATATTACATTATCCTTGCCTATGCGGTCACGCAGAAATCTTGCGTAGGTATCCGCAAAAACAAACACACCTCCGACATGGCCGAAGTGAAGCTGTTTGTTGCCGTAGGGCATACCGCCTGTTATTACCGCTCTTTTCGGAAATGACGGTCTGTTGTCCTTTGACGGCTTATTGTTTTTATGGTTATTGTTGTTCTCCAATTTCAACACTCCTCGATGAAGTTCTATAAAATTTATTTTATCACATATCGGCGCAAAAAGCAATAAATTTGTTAAGTTTATTCAGACTGTTCGATAAACATTTTTTGTAAAATGGAATGGGGTTGAGGGGCGAAGCCCCCAATAGGGACGAGGGGCGATAGCCCCCGTTATACAGCCCCTTCCCGAGGGGAAGGGGTTTGGGGATAGGGATAGAGAATTAACTATATAAATTGAAATATAGGCTTTCCCGACAAATTTATGTTTATTATTTATCTGCTGATTTTGTACCGGAGTTAAATATTTTGGTTCATCGACGGATAAGAAAAAGCCGTGAACCATTAAGTTCACGGTCAATATCTTACTTCCTGATGAACAATACTCCGAGTGTGTTAGGTCCGCAGTGACTGCATACCGTACAGCCTGCTTCTGTTTCAAGTATCTCTTCAAATTTTCCGCATTTCTTTACTGCTTTATGAGCTATATCTATTATCTCCTTGTCGCTGGGAGAATGGGTAATAAATATGCGTGATGTATCAATATCATCCCTGTCGGAAAGACGCTCGGTAACATACTTTTCTATGCAGGCGGAATATTTGCCTCTGTACTTCTTGCCTACGCTCATTTTGCCATCCTTTACTTCTATACAGGGACGAAGCGAAAGCAGATTTGCTCCCAGTGCGGCAAGAGCAGAGCAGCGGCCGCCTTTTCTGAGATAGTCCAACTTTTCTACAACAAAGCTTGCCTCGACTTTTGATGTAAGCTTGTTAAGAGAATCCACTATCTCTTTTGGAGAAACGCCGTCTCTTGCCATCTCTGCGGCACGCAGTACAATAAGTCCGCTTCCTGTCGAGAGGTTTCTGCTGTCAACTACATATACATTATCAAATTCTTCCGCCGCAATGCAGGCGTTCTGATAACAGCTTGAAAACCCGGCACTTATATTTATGTGTATTACGGCGTCGTATTCCTTGCTTAACTGCGAGAATATCTGCGAGTAGTCAGCCGAATTTACAGCCGCCGTCGAAGTGATAGCACCGCCTGCGGCAACATGGTCGAATATATCCTTAGGGGTTATCTCGAGCGAATCTTTGTATTCTTTCCCGTCTTTAATGATATAAAGCGGAACGATAGTTATATCGTATTTTTCTACCAGCTCTTTTGAAAGATCGCAGGTGCTGTCGGCGGTTATTTTAATGTTCATGGCAAACTCCTCATATACGGTTTTTACTGTTATTATACCGTTTTTGTATAAAAATTATATCACATTATGTGGATAATATCAATACAAATATGACAAATATGTTCAAATTTATCAAATCTGAGACCGAAAAGTTTACATTATTGCCAAAAGCTATTGACATTATCGTCAAATTATGTTACCATTTATTTCAAAGAATTTATTGTTTAACGGAGGTAACTATGGAATATCAGATTAAAGGCACACCCCTTCCCGTTGTAATTTGCAACCTGGCAGAAGGCGAGGCTATTTGCACCGAAAAAGGCGGTATGAGCTGGATGACGCCCAACCTTGAAATGTCCACAAACGCAGGCGGCAGTTTCGGCAAGGCAATGTCCAGAATGTTCTCCGGTGAGTCTATGTTTCAGAATATATACAAAGCTCAGGGCGGACCGGGACAGATAGCTTTTGCTTCAAGCTTTCCGGGTGAGATACTCGCAATCGATGTATCTCAGGGAGGCATAGTAGCGCAGAAAACTGCTTTTCTTGCGGCAGAGATGAGCGTTAATATGAGCATACATTTCCAGAAGAAGCTCGGAAGCGGTTTCTTCGGCGGCGAAGGCTTTATCATGCAGCGCTTTGAAGGCGTGGGAATGGTATTTCTTGAGATAGACGGCTCGGTTATTACATACGACCTTCAGCCCGGTCAGTCAATGCTCTTGGATACGGGACATTTAGCGGCAATGCAGTCTACGGTAAGCATTGATGTCGAATCGGTCAAGGGACTCGGAAACAAGCTGTTCGGCGGTGAAGGCTTCTTCAACACGAAGGTGACAGGTCCCGGCAGAATATGGCTTCAGACAATGCCTGCTTCTGCTGTTGCGGCGGCAATTAATCCGTTTATCCACACGGCAAATTAAATACATTGACTCCCCGTGAATTTGTTACGGGGAGTTATTATTATGAATACTCCGTTTATAGTTGCGCATAATAAGAAAAAACGGAGGATAACATGAAAAAGATAGCTTTTTTCGATACAAAATCATACGACAAGGCGTCTTTTGACGCTGTCAACAAGGATTATGAGATAATCTACATTGAATCTAAGCTGAACGGTAGAACTGCGATAATGGCAAAAGGCTGTGAAGCGGTATGCGCTTTTGTTAACGACACGATCGACAAGAGCGTTATCGACACTCTTTATGAGGGCGGTACAAGAGTAATTGCAATGCGATGTGCAGGATACAGCAATATCGATTTCAAGGCGGCGTTCGGAAAAATAAATGTCGTGCGTGTCCCTGCATATTCGCCGTACGCAGTCGCAGAGCACGCAATGGCTCTGCTGCTCTCGATTAACCGAAAGATACACAAGGCATATAACCGTACAAGAGATTTTAATTTCAACATTTCCGGACTGACGGGATTTGATCTGCACGGCAAAACCGCAGGAGTCATCGGCACGGGAAAGATAGGCAGAGCGTTTATTGATATCTGCAAGGGCTTCGGCATGAAGATACTGGCTTACGACCCCTATCCCGCTAAGGACGCAGACTTTGAGTATACCAATGCCGATACTCTTTATGCAAAAAGCGATATAATCTCGCTTCATTGTCCTCTGACCGCCGATAACCGCAGAATGATAAACGCCGAAGCCTTTTCCAAGATGAAGAATGATGTGTTCATAATAAATACATCACGAGGAGCGCTTATCGACAGCTCCGCACTTCTGGATGCGCTGAAAAGCGGCAAGGTGAGAGGTGCGGGGCTTGATGTATATGAAGAAGAGGGAGATATCTTCTTTGAAGATATGTCCGACACTA
>JAEDNF010000214.1 GCA_016302655.1 Oscillospiraceae bacterium
GAATGGCGCTGTATCACGGACTTGACAACAAATATTGCAGGCGTTTATTCTTATCCGAACTTAAATAAAAAACAACATCCCTCTTCAAAACCGAAGAGGGATGTATTATTATACGCTATGTCCAAAAACTTACTTGAGAAGTGTGATACCGCCGATAAGGGGAAGCTGCTTAGCCTGACCGTTAACAGCGTTTACAATACCTAATATCATCAGTACAAGGTCTAATATACCTACTGCCGAACTGAGAATGCCGCCGATTATCCAGCCTGCAACAGGAATAAAGCAGATAACGCCGGAAACTGCGCCTGCAATTGCTCCGAAAATGAAGAGTACAATTCCCTGATTTGCGTGGAAGCGTGCAAACTTTGAGTTGGGAGCTGCCAGCAGGGGGATAAGGAACAGGAATCCAAGATATGCAAGTAAAGCCATAACCTTGTTGTTCTGAATATCCTGGGGATCAAACTGAGCTGTAAAGTCAGCTGTATTTGTGAAGTTGTTTACGAAGTTCTGAGCATTGCCTGCTACACCGTTGGGAGCGCCGCAGTTAGGGCAGGTCTGGACATTATCGTCGATCTGCTGTCCGCATTTGTTACAAAAAGCCATGATTTTTCCTCCTGAATCTTTAACAGATTTTAATTTTCGGCTTTAAGCCGCTAATTTAATTATATCTGTTTTTCGGAAAAAGTCAAATATTATTTCAAATATTCAACTATTTTTACCTGAAATTCGTCTTTTTGCAGTAAAAATCGTTATACAGATATGATAAATCTTGCAATCCAATCAAATGTGTGATAGAATAATACTATTGTATCGGCGGCAGTCCCAATATGCCGCTCACCCCATGCAAAATAAAGACAAGGAGGAGAGGTCAGCCGTATGCGGCGGTATGACCGAAATATAAATATGAACGCATTTTCATACAGAGTTCAGACATTGCAGCCATCAGCAATAAGAGAGATACTCAAGTTTACTGCAGATCCCGAGGTCATCAGCTTTGCGGCGGGTAACCCTGCTCCCGAAGCGTTTCCGACCGAGGAGATCGCAAGGATAACAAACGATATCCTTACCAATACGCCCATTGACGCACTTCAGTATTCAATAACGGAGGGCTATGCTCCGCTTCGTGAATGGATAAGACAGGACCTTAAGAAAAAGGGAATGTTCGATGAATATGAAGAAGATGTTGTCATCACCTCGGGCGCACAGCAGGCAATGGAGGTAGTCACCAAGGAGATATGCAACGAGGGTGATGTTATTATCTGTGAGGCCCCTACATTCATTGGCTCGCTCAACGCTTTCCGTTCCTACAACGCAAAGCTTGTCGGAATTGAAATGGAAGACGACGGTATAAACATAGAAAAGCTGGAAGCGGCTCTTATTAAATATCAGAGAACGGCTTTCATCTACCTCATACCTAATTTCCAGAATCCCACCGGCAAGACAATGAGCCTTGAAAAGCGCAAAAAGGTTCTTGCGCTGGCTCAGAAATATAATGTATACATACTTGAGGATAACCCCTACGGAGACCTGCGCTATTTAGGCGAGGATATACCGAGCATTAAGTCTATGGATAAAACAGGCCATGTTCTGTATGCAGGCACTTTTTCAAAAACGCTTGCGCCCGGTCTTCGTGTAGGATACCTCTGCGCACCTAAAAATGTTATAGCTAAGGCTGTTGTTTGTATGCAGGTTTCAACCGTTCACACCTCTATCCTGCCGCAGATGATAACCTACAGATTTGTTACCGAGAATGATTTTGAAGCGCATCTTGAAAGGCTGAGAGCCATATACAAGCACAAGTCCGATCTTATGCTGACAAACCTCAAGCTGAAGATGCCTAAATCGATAAAGTTTACCGAGCCCGAAGGCGGTCTGTTTATATGGGGTACTCTCCCTGACGGAGATATGCCGTATTTCTGCAAGAAGGCAGTTCAGAACAAGGTAGCGGTCGTTCCCGGCAACGCATTCTTAACAGATGAAAACGCTCCGTGTCTGTCATTCAGACTTAATTATTCAACGCCTACCGATGAGCAGATCGAACAGGGCGTAGATATACTTGCATCAGTTGCAAAGACAATGTACAGATAAGAGGAGAACAGGAATGGAAGCAAAAAAGCGCATTTTCAGCGGCATTCAGCCGACTAACACACCGCATCTGGGAAACTATCTCGGTGCGCTCGCAAACTGGGTAAAGCTGCAGGACGAGTACGACTGCACCTACAGCATCGTTGACCTTCACTCTATAACCGTAAGACAGGACCCCGTAAAACTGAAAAAGCAGATAAACGAGAGCTATGCACTGCTTCTCGCAATGGGAGTCGATCCCGATAAATCAACGGTATTCATACAGAGCCACAACTGCAATCACGCAGAGCTGTCATGGATACTCTCCTGCTATACTCAGTTCGGAGAGCTGTCAAGAATGACGCAGTTCAAGGATAAATCCGCAAAGCACCCCGAAAACATAAACGCAGGACTGTTTACCTATCCCGTGCTTATGGCGGCTGACATACTTGCTTATCAGGCGGACCTTGTTCCCGTAGGAATAGACCAGAAGCAGCACCTTGAGCTTGCGAGAAATATTGCTCAGCGCTTTAATCAGATTTACGGCGATGTTTTCACTATGCCCGATGCGTATATACCCAAGACCGGCGCAAAAGTAATGTCGCTTCAGGACCCCACAAAGAAAATGTCCAAATCGGACGAAAACCCAAATGCAAGCATCTCGGTGCTTGACGACAGGGACACTATCATAAGAAAATTCAAAAGAGCGGTTACCGACAGCGATACCGAAGTAGCGTATCGTGAGGGCAAGGACGGTATAAACAACCTTATGTCCATATACAGTGCGGTTACCGACAAGACCTTTGAAGAAATAGAAAAAGAATTTGCAGGCAAGGGCTACGGCGACTTCAAGCTTGCAGTCGGAGAGGCGACAGCCGACAGGCTTGCCCCGATGCAGAGCGAGTTTGCCCGTATCATTGCCGATAAGGCATATATACAGGAATGTATGAAAAAGGGAGCGGAAAAGGCGTTTAAAACCACACGCAAGACTATACAGAAGGTATACAAAAAAGTTGGATTCTTAACGCTTTGATTTCGGAAAACTGGCAGACTGCGAGAAACACACGCAGACACTGAGATTGCCCTTGCGGTCAATCTCCAAACGCACAAAAATGAATTTTCGTGCGTTTGTAAGAGGATTCGATTAGAAAAAGCCTCCGTCGGCGTACAAAGGCAAGGATGCCGTAAGTGAGCACCCAAAGTGCGTCACGGCATGGATGCCGGTAAGTGGACGCCATCAAAGCGCGTTAGGACAACGCGCC
>JAEDNF010000215.1 GCA_016302655.1 Oscillospiraceae bacterium
GTACTTAAGGAAAAGGGCGTCAGCGAGATAATGATAATGGCTTAAGCCGAAGCTTCTAAGATAAATTTCTTTACTTTGATATGAAAATGTGGTATAATTATTTAGAATGAAATAAAAAGGCGAACTCCCAGCTGAAAGGCAGGTAAACTTTATGAAACTCATATATGCTATAGTAAATAACGATGACGCACATTCTGTATCTTCATCGCTTACTCAGGCAGGCTTTCAGGCAACCAAGCTTGCTTCTACCGGCGGATTTCTTATGGCAGGCAACACCACATTTCTGATATGCTCGGAAGATGACAAGATAGACGAGATAATCGGGATAATCAAGGATCATTCCCATAAGAGAAAGCAGTTTGTACCGTCCGCCGCTTCTTACGGAGTAGGAAGCTATACCAGCTTCCCAGTTGAAGTTTTTGTAGGCGGCGCTACGATATTCGTAACCAATATTGAAAGGTTCGAGAAAGTCTGATGACTGACGGCGCAATAAAGCTCTACGGCAAGCATAGCGAAACGGAGCTGTTAAAAGAAACGGCGCAGGTAGGCAGATTGCCTCACGGCATAATGCTGACAGGCGAAAAAGGTATAGGAAAGCGTACTTTTGCAAAGTGGTGCGCTATGCTGTATCTGTGTACTTCACCTACAAGCGACGGCGCTCCTTGCGGTAAATGCCGAAGCTGTAAAAACATCATAGCCGGCGAGCACGCAGATGTGATGTATGTCAAAAACGGGAAATACAAAAAGGAAACGATAAGGCAGAGCGTCAGGGACGCTTCGTTTTTGCCCAACGACTCGGATACACGGATAATAATTTATGAGGACTGCGAGGAGATGACCGAAGAACAGCAGAATGTACTGCTTAAGGCCATCGAAGAGCCGTCGGCGCATAACCGCTATATATTCACCTGTTCAAATCCTTCCGCCATAGTCGAAACGATAAAGTCAAGGCTTGTTACAATCAGGATGTCGGATATGACGGGTGAAGAATGTGCCGCTTGCCTTGAAGAGCAGGGTATAAGCGCAGATGACGCTGTAGGTGCGGTTGAAAGATACGGGGTAAATCCGGGTAAGATATTAGAAATACTTGCCGACGAGAGCAGAAAAAAGCTGTACGACACGGCTGACAGACTGATAAATGCGATTTCCGACAGGGACGAATATGCGGCGGCGGTCGCTCTCACCGGCTGCGGTACGAGAGAAGAGCTTGCCGATATTGTGTCTGTGTTATACGAGCGTGCGACTGAAGCTGTTACGGCGGCGGAAAAAGGCTTTGCGCCTGTCCGCAGTCCCGAGCTGTCGAAGATGTCAAAGACAAAGCTGTACAGGCTTTGCGAAGTGCTGAATGATTTTTTACTGCTTGACGGTGCAAATATCAATGTCAAGCTGACGCAGGCACAGCTGTCTGCGAGAATATTTGAAGCTGTGGAATAAGAAAGGAAAATAAATGACCGAAATTATTGGTGTTAGATTCAAGGATGTCGGAAAGATATATTATTTCTCTCCGAACAATAAAAAGGTAGAATGCGGATGCTATGTCATAGTTGAGACGGCAAGAGGCGTAGAGTGCGGCGAGGTGGTTATCGGCAACCGTGAGGTTGACGACAGCAAGGTCGTTCAGCCGCTGAAGAGCATAATGCGCATAGCGACCGAGAAGGATCTCGAAACGCAGGCAAAGAACCGTGAAAAAGAGCAGGAGATAATGAAGGTGTTCATGCAGAAGATAGCAGAGCACAAGCTGGATATGAAGCCTATCGACATCGACTGCACATTTGACGGAAGCAAGATACTGTTTTATTTCACGGCGGAGAACAGAGTCGATTTCAGAGAGCTTGTAAAGGATCTTGCGGCAATATACCGCACAAGGATAGAACTGAGGCAGATAGGAGTAAGAGACGAGGCAAAGATGCTGGGGGGACTTGGTATATGCGGCAGGCCGTTCTGCTGTTCGACCTTCCTCGGCGAATTTCAGCCTGTGTCTATCAAGATGGCAAAGGAGCAGTCGCTGTCGCTCAATCCCACCAAGATATCCGGCACCTGCGGCAGACTTATGTGCTGTCTTAAATATGAGCAGAACTGCTACGAAGAGCTTCTCAGCATTACGCCTAAGGTGGGCGCACTTGTTGATACCGCCGAGGGACGGGGAATCGTAGAGGACGCAAATCTGCTCACGGGCGTGCTTAAAGTCAAGCTCGACAAGAATCCCGACGCACCTGCCGTTTCTTTCTCAAGAGATGATGTAAAGCTCCTTCGTGACGGTAAGATACGCATAAAGAAGGAAGAAATACAGGCGCTTAAAGGCTTAGAGGATTAAGCGGCGAGTCGCCGCTGACAGTTCCGCCTATTGCAATGTAGTATCTTCGCAAAGATATCGAAACGGCGGATTTTAACGGTAGTGCTTGGAGTGCAAATTCAAAAGTTTTCCTAAGATTTTAAAAGCTCACAATAATCGCAAAAAGTCACGCTCGGCTCAGCTGTTCGCTTGCAAGCGCACTCACGACGCTTCGCTGTCGCTACCAACTTTTTGCGAGAAGTGTGTCCTTTTAATTTGTATTGCAAAGCGAATGGGGCGGGGTTTAACGGTAGTGCTTGGTGCGAATTTTGCTAACATTTTAAAAGAACATAACAATTGCAAAAAAATTGGGGGAACTTTTATTAGTAAGAAAAGTTCCCCCAAAAATTATTGCTTCAGCACAATAAAACAGGCGTATGCTTGTCTGCATACGCCTCTGTTTCTTATGTAAATCAGTCCTGCTTTTCGGTAACTGCCTCGGGAGCATTCTTCTTAACGCTCTCAATGCCGTTCTTGCAGCTGTCCATTGACTTGTAGCCTTCGGAAGTGGCGATTATCTCGCCGTTCTTAGCCTTGAGTCTGAATCTGAACTCGCCTGCTTTATCTTTATATATCTCGAATTTGGGGTGCTTGAGAACTTCGTAGTTTTCTACTGTCTGATCCTCAACGCCGCCTACGCTGTTATTCTTTACGCTTTCGATACCCTTAAGACAAGCCGCTTCGCTTGAGTATACCTCTGATGTAGCGATAACCTGACCGTTGGATGCCTTTAAGTCAAATTTTACACCGGTAGCTGTCTTTTTTACTACAAATTTGCCCATTGGAAATACCATCCTTTCAAGTTTCTGCCGTATTCGGCAGATAATTATTTTTCGGCGGTACAGAAAAAATTTCCATTCTTAATATCCGCTTGTATACATTATATAACAATTTCTGAAAATTGTCTATAGTTTTTTGCTAAATTTAAGATTTTTCGGCAAATTTTGCGGAGCAGGGAGTCTTATTTTAAAAGTGCTTCGGTGAGAGCGTCG
>JAEDNF010000216.1 GCA_016302655.1 Oscillospiraceae bacterium
TGAACTCTAAGAAGTAATAGCAAAGCCTGTTTGCTGTAAAGGCAAACAGGCATTTTGAATATCTAAGGACTATAAAAAGACATTTTCCTGTTTTTAGCGTATGACTTCAAACGGGATAATTGATTATATGTGATTTATATTTCATATCGAAGATATTTCACTCGTTCCGAAAGGAGCGAATTTCATTGAAAAAAAGCACACCGAAGCGTGCTTATCGTGCCGTAGGCACACTTAGTTTGAAAAAGAGTGACCAAACGGAACAGAATCGAGGCAAGGACTACCAAAAGTAAGCTTTATTCCTCTCTTTTGTTTTGTTAAGTCAACGACAATTGATAAGTCATTTACCTCTTATTACAGAAGAAAGGTAGTCTCTAAGCAAGATGATTTCGTCACGATCAAATGTCACTGTAAGATGATTATCTGTGAGTCCTTCATCCCAGAAATAAACTTCCCATTCCATATAAATATCTGCAATTTCATATCCTTTTTGAACATATATAATGTTTGGATCTTTACGCAAATCTCTCTTAGGGTGTAAGATAAAACAAAAATCGGGTTCCATACATTGGAACTCACTTTTTTCTTCCAACTCGTCGTTAAGCAGCTTTGTTAAGCTCATTTCTAATTCTTCGATTTCACGCGAAAGCAAAACCTCATCATCTTCTTTATGATAATTTAACCAATCTCCGGAACGAAAAACAAAGTCGCATTTACACCACTGGCTATCCCAGTCTTCTTCCCGTGATATCTTGTAGCCTTTTATTCTTAACTGCACATTGATACCACAAACATTCATATCCAACCACATAAATTTTCCATTTCCTTTTATTCCCGCATTTAGCGGATGACTTAATCCGGCATAATCGATTATCCGAGTTTTATGTTTTACACATTTAATTAAATATTCGGCTTGTGCCGATAGAAGTGCCGCTTTCATTGATATCATATCACTTTCGAGTAAAAAAATCAACGGCTTGCCGTTGCATATCATCAATGCGAAGCATTGTATATCATCAACACAAAGTGTTGTATCTCATCAAGCCGCAGAATAATGCACGCTGGCGCGTGGTGATATACAGCCCCAAAGGGGCTGATGATATGCACCGCACTTCGTGCGGTGATGATATACCAAGCCTGCGGCTTGGATAAAAAAGAAGCAACTTTTGATAGACAAAAGTTGCTTCTTTTTTGGCACGCCAAGAGGGATTCGAACCCCCGACCCTCTGGTTCGTAGCCAGATACTCTATCCAGCTGAGCTATTGGCGCACATCTTTGAAATTTACTAATATATTTTATCATACCGATACCGGTTTGTCAAGCGTTTTTTCAAAAAACGGGAAATTATTTTACCTTACAAAGTGCTTTGTATCTTTTTACCTTAATTTTATAATCCCGTGGTGATTTCTTTGCCAATCGGGTGATAAAATCAAGTTGTACAGCAAAAGCGTATAATAAACCGTGAAAGGAAAAAGGTATGAGAAAAGGAAAGAAGATAACGGCGGCTGTGCTTGCAGGAATTATGATGTCAAGCGCCGCACTTACAGCGTATGCCGCAACAGAACACTGGAACGATGGCTCGGAGGGCTCAACTACAGAGTGGACCGAGTGGAAAACCGAATGGGAAACAGTCAAGAACGATTATGAAAAAGTAGCAATTTCGATCGGCGCAGACGAAACACAGCTCGGCTTTGCATGGTACTGCAAAACGGTAGAACAGCCTCAGGTACGCATAGCAAAGACAGAGGATATGAAAGACGCCGCAGTATTCACAGGCACACAGGTTACAATTAATATCGAAGCTCTCAACGGATATTATTCAAACAAGGTTACCGTTACAGACCTTGAAAAGAACACACAGTATTATTACCAGGTATACAAGAACGGCGAATGGCAGGATGTTGAGTCTGTAAAAACAGGCGATCCAGATTCATTCTCATTCCTGTATGTAGGCGATCCGCAGATAGGCGCTTGCAAAAAACAGATAAGCTCGGAAAACGAGACTATGAAGAATGAGATAGCCGCAAGAAACGACGCTTTCAACTGGAATCAGACGCTGACAAACGCAGTTACCGCACATCCCGAAGTAAGCTTTATGCTCAGCGCAGGTGACCAGGTAAACTACGCAGACAGAGAATATGAGTACGCAGGCTATCTTAACGCTTCTGCTCTTTCATCTCTGCCCGTATCAACTACAATAGGCAACCACGACAGCGGTTCTTATCAGTACTCCTACCACTTCAACAACCCCAACACATTTGATCTTAGCGATACTACTTACGCTCTCGGTCATACAGCTGCAGGTACGGATTACTACTACACCTACGGTGACGCTTTGTTCGTAGTTATCGATTCAAACAACTACAACTGCTCGACACACAGAAATGTAATCGAAAAGGCAGTTAACGAAAATCCCGATAAAAAGTGGAGAATCGTAATGTTCCACCAGGATATATACGGATCGGGACTCGATCACTCCGACTCTGACGGTATAATCTTAAGAACTCAGCTTACTCCTATCTTTGATGAGTTTGATATAGATGTTGTTTTACAGGGACACGACCACACATATTCAAGAAGCTTCCAGTTAAGCGGCGACGGCAACGAGCATACAGCTTATGACAAGAGCAACTGGGGCGGCGACGACTTCCTTGCCGAGAACAACTGCTACACAATAAACAGCGACCTTGTTACCGGCACTATAGTTGACCCCGAGGGTACAGTATATATGGAAGCAAACTCCTCTACAGGTTCAAAGTTCTATGAGCTTATCCCTGTTCAGCAGGACTACATTGCAGAGAGAAGCCAGACATGGACTCCCAGCTACTCTGTTATCAATATGACAGAAACTGCACTTACAATAACAACCTACGACGCCGATACAAACGAAGTGCTTGAAGGTTCTTCCGCTTACACTATCGTAAAGAAGGCTGACAGCTCTGCTCTTACCGAAGCTGTAGAAGCGGCAAAGGCAAAGCTTGAAAACGCCGACGAGTATACCGAAGAATCCGTTGCTAAGGTTAACGATGCAATAGCAAACGCTGAAGCAGTTATAGCAGACGATCAGTCAACATCCGACGCAATTGCTGAAGCTACAGCTTATCTTAACGAAGCAGTAGCCGCACTTGAAGTAAAGCCCGAGGAACCCGCTCCCGACGATGATAACACTTCAGACGATACAAGCTCGGATGACAACACTTCAGATGATACAAGCTCGGATGAACCTACCTCAGATGATACAAGCTCGGATGAGCCTACCTCAGATGATACAAGCTCAGATGAGCCTACCTCAGATGATACAAGCTCGGATGA
>JAEDNF010000217.1 GCA_016302655.1 Oscillospiraceae bacterium
GCCGTATCGGATACGGTACTGCTGTCGGTGAAGCTGAAATCCGAACAGCCGCAGGCTATAGCCGCTGTGAGCATTATTGCCGCTATCTTAGGGAGCTTTTTCATATATTTCTCCTTTTGCTATATACAATTACTGTGTCAGCAGGTTGTTCTTGATACCCTCTGCGTTTTCTCCGACTGCCGAGAATGTGCACATGGTGAACAGTACATCGGTTATGCCGTTTTCCTTGACAAAATCGGGTGCGTATACATCAAAATAGCGCACATCGCAGACATATATCTCTTCAAATGAGTCTATAAAGAACGGTACTTCGGCGTTGCCGTAGCTGTCCTTGAATATGCACAGCTTTCTGCCGTTCTTGTTTGCTGTCTCTATCTTTACTATCTTCTGGTCGCCGCCCATAAAGGTGGAGTATGCTCCGCTTGCAGGCTGTTCTACAAAAATGCTGTGGTATGCCGACAGGCTCTCGTCAACCTTAAAGTCGGTGGTGTAATATGTTGCGGTGTATTCCGTAGAGGGAATATAATAGGTAAACTGTTCGGGATCGTTCTTGATACGCTCGTTGTAATCGGTGAACGCATACATTGTACCGACAAAGCCTTCAATAGTTTCAACCTCGTATGTTGAAAGATCCTTTACGGGAGTCTGGGCAACCTCGCAGAATGCCTGTGCCGCATAATATGCACCAAGCGGCATCCAGTGGTGGTCTGTACGGGTGTAGATATATTCGTCGGTATGCGCCTCAAGTGCGGCATAGCCGTCTATGTTTATAACATTGACAAGCTGGTTTGCTATACTGTTTATCGAGTCACGGTGGCTTGCGTTATACTGCTCGTATCCCTCGGGCAGATAATATGCTCCTGCTGTGGGGATAACCATATTGAATACATTTACCGAAGAGCCGACTTTCTCCTTGAACTCGTTGAGGTAAGAGGCGTAGTTTGCACCGTCTCCGCCGCCGTAGAGCGAAATGCCCCATGTATGTCCGTCTATATCAACTACCAGCTGACCGTTTGTCTGTACACCGTCAACGCCGACAGGCTTTTTGTTTTCCTGTGACTCGGTGGTGCTGATATCGGAGGTTTCCGAAGGAGTTGTACTGCTGTCTTCGGATGATGTTTCGGAAGTTGCACTATCGCTGTTTACAGATTCGTTTGAAGAGACGGGGGAAGAACTTCCGGATGTACCCGAAGTATTCTCACTGCCGCACGCCGAGAACGAAGCGAGTATAGAAGTGCAGGCGAGTATTGCCGCAGTTATTCTGATTCCTGATTTCATATTTATTTTTCCTTTCTTGCCCGTAGGACTTTACTGATATGTTTTGATGTTTTTTCGTCTATGATAATGCGTTTATGTTAAATAGTATACCACACAGCCGTGCCAAGTTCAACAATTTTCGCATAATTGTCACCAATATCTCAGAAATTGACATTATCGGGCGGTTCTACATTGTATTTGCAGTAGATGTCTCTTGTTACCGCTATGCCTGCAGGCAGGGAGTATTCGTTTTGCAGATAGTCGTAATATGCGCCGGGGGTGATGATTCCGGCAGTCTTAACGATATCCGTACCGGCTTTGCTCAGTATATAATCCGCAAGCAGAACGCAGTTTGTGCTCATAACAAAGTAAGTCTTGAATCTTCCGCCGGTGAATTTGTAAAAGTCGGCGTGAGTGCCGTTCCACAGCTTGCTGCAGTAGTCGTCATACCGTGATATATCCTCGTCGGGATTCTTTTCGTATGCAAGCTGGAACGGAGGCTTCCACAGGTATATGTCCTGCTCTATCTTATTTATACATTTTTTCACCTTTTCAAGCTGTTTTTCTGTCAGCTTTATGCCAAAGTCAAATATCATCTGCTTGTCGTGATGAACGCCAAAGCGGATATACCTTTCAAACGAAGCTTTGAAAAGCACTCCGTCACCGATACCCCCCATAAGTCTTTCTGAGGCTTTGTCATAATTTCCGTAGGAAATAACGGTATTATCTATCATAAGGTCGCAGTGGCCTACCGTTCCCACGCCGTCGTTTGATACATGTATAAGAATATGGACATCCGGCACAGCACCGCCTTTATCTATACTCTCTTCGCTGAGAAGATTTTCTATATCAATTTCTCTCGAATCTATCCGCTCACAGTAGCTTTTCAGCGTTTTAAGCGGTATGAATGTGGTGATAAACTGCGGCAGAGAAAAGCGTATTCTTCTGCGGATAACACCCTTTGCCATGTTCGGCATGGCTTCACGCAAAAACAGGCGCAGTTCTCCCACGCCGTATAAAATGCAGTACAGACCGATAACGATAAGCATCCCGTAACCGCCCATAAGAGTACCGAACAGCATTATAACGCCGAAAACCGTGAAGAATATCCCTGCGAAAAAATCGAAAAAAGCATCGGGAACGCCGTTTTTTACAGCCGAAGCAAAATCTATGAATTTTACAAGTGCATTCAGGAAAACATAAAGCGAGAATATAAGAGAAAGAAGAGCCAGAGTTGCAGACGGCACAAGTGCGGTAATAATACCGATAATAATAGTGCCTATACCGCTGAAAACGGGTAGCTTCTTTTTCCTTGCGTGAGCTCTTATCAGGCGGTGTATGCCGTTAGCGGCAATGAATACGCCGCCTATACGGGCGGCAGGTTCAGCCACCAGCTCACCGTTTACAAGCACAATTATGCCCACGACAATAAGAGCCGCCCCGTACAAAAGCAGCCATATTATATTGATGTGCTTTTTAACGGCAGGTTTTACGGACATACTGCGTTCTTCTCCTAATTAAAAAACGAAACTTGCTTTTTTTATCGGAATATGATACAATATCAAAGCAACTTTACTGTGCGGTCGCGGGGTGTATACCGTGAGGAAAGTCCGAGCATCACAGGGCAGGATAGCTGTTAACGGCAGCCGGAGGCGACTCCAGGGCGAGTGCAACAGAAATATACCGCATCGTTTTACGGTGTAAGGGTGGAAAGGCGAGGTAAGAGCTCACCACGGGGCAGGAGACTGTTCCCGTCTGTAAACCCTATCCGATGCAACGCCGATTGGTTTCGGGGCAAAACCGTCTGCCCGACGGTCCCGAATTAAGGCGGCTTGAGGTCTGCGGCGACGCAGAGCGTAGATAGATGACCGTGCACGACAAAACTCGGCTTACAGGTAAAGTTGCTTTTTGAAAATCAAGCCGCTTCGGCGGCTTTTTTGTTTAAATATAATCCTGCAGGTTTACTGCGGTTTCAGCTTGTCAAAAAAGTCTATTATTAAAAAATAGAGCAAGCTTTAGAACTCTAACCGCTAATCGCTACCAACTT
>JAEDNF010000218.1 GCA_016302655.1 Oscillospiraceae bacterium
AAATTCTGCCCCTGCTGTGAAAAGAAGACTATTCGTGAGCAAAAGCATAAAAAGGCGCTTTTAAACCGCCTTAAGCGCATTGAAGGTCAGGTACGGGGAATCGAGGCAATGATCGAGAATGACGCTTACTGCAACGATATCCTGATACAGTCTGCGGCAGTCAACGCCGCTATGAATTCTTTTAACAAAGAACTGCTGGCAAGCCATATAAGAGGCTGTGTTGCAAACGATATAAGGCTTGGCAATGATGAAGTAATAGACGAGCTTGTCGCCACTCTTCAAAGGCTGATGAAATAGCAAGATAAGGGTATAATAGAAAGACAGATTTTTTAGAAAAGAGGAACGACTATGCTTCAGTTTATCATTACCGGAATGAGCTGTGCCGCCTGCAGTTCACGCATAGAAAAAGCCGTAAATAAGGTACCGGGCGTTACATCCTGCTCGGTCAGTCTGCTGACAAATTCAATGGGAGTTGACGGAAGTGCGTCGGCAGACGACATAATTGCCGCCGTAGTTAAAGCAGGCTACGGTGCAAAATTAAAAGGCAGTGCAAAGACAGATAACAAGACGGATATGCTGACCGACACCGAAACGCCTAAGCTATTCAGACGGCTTATCGCTTCGCTTGTTTTTCTTGCGGTGCTGATGTATTTTTCGATGGGGCACATGATGGGACTGCCGCTTCCCACTTGGTTTAACGGAAATCATATTGCAGTAGGGCTTATTCAGCTTATATTAAGCGGTATTATTATAGTAATAAACCGCAATTTCTTTATAAGCGGCGCAAAAGGTCTTATAAACCGTTCTCCCAATATGGACACGCTGGTTGCACTCGGTGCAGGCGCCGCATTTATCTGGAGCATATATGCGCTGTTTATGATGACAGACGCACAGCTCCACGGCGATGCAAACGCCGTAATGCTGTATATGGACGAGCTTTATTTTGAGTCTGCGGGAACGATACTGACGCTTATCACGGTCGGAAAGACACTTGAAGCCCGTTCAAAAGGGAAAACGACAGACGCACTTAAAGGGCTTATCGACCTCGCTCCGAAAACTGCAAATGTGATAAGAGACGGCATAGAGCAGACAATTCCGGCTGAAGAGCTCAGAAAAGGCGACATATTCGTTGTTCGTCCGGGAGAGAGTATTCCTGCCGACGCTGTTGTTACAAAAGGTGAAAGCGCAGTCAACGAATCCGCTCTGACAGGTGAAAGCATACCTGTCGATAAGGCGGCAGGAGACAGCGTTTCTGCGGCAACGATAAACAGCACGGGATTTCTTACCTGTGAGGCGACTCGTGTAGGAGAAGATACCGTTCTGTCGCAGATTATAAAGACCGTTACCGATGCCGCCGCTACAAAAGCGCCTATCGCAAAGGTCGCAGACAAAGTATCGGGGATATTTGTTCCTGCTGTAATTGCCATCGCCGTTATCACGGCTGTAGTATGGATGTTTGTCTCGGCAGACTTTGCTTATGCGCTTGCAAGGGGAATATCCGTGCTTGTTATAAGCTGTCCGTGTGCGCTCGGTCTTGCCACTCCGGTTGCAATAATGGTAGGAAGCGGTGCAGGAGCAAGAAACGGAATACTGTTCAAGACTGCCGCATCGCTGGAACATACAGGCAGAACTCAGATAGTTGCGCTTGATAAAACAGGCACAATAACAAAAGGCGAGCCAAAGGTAACAGATATAATAACGGCTGACGGCGCAGACCGTGACGAATTTTTAAGGCTTGCAGTTTCGCTTGAAGCAAAAAGCAATCACCCTCTTGCTAAGGCTGTTACCGATTATGCAAAAGAAAACAACATAGAGCCTATAGAAAGCGATGACTTTATGATATTAAGCGGAAGCGGTCTTACGGCAAAGGTGCAGGGTAAAACTCTATTCGGCGGAAATCTTAGATTCATCAGTGAAAAAGCAGATATACCGGATTTTGTGATTGGTAGTACCGAAAAACTTTCCGCCGAAGGAAAAACGCCTCTGCTCTTCTCCTGCGACGGAAATTTCATCGGCATAATAGCTGTTGCAGACGCTATCAAGGATGAAAGCCCCAAGGCTGTAGCTGAGCTTCAACAAATGGGCATAAGAGTTGTTATGCTTACGGGGGATAACGAGCGTACCGCAAAAGCGATAGCAAAGCAGGCAGGTGTTGACGAAGTTATAGCAGGAGTCCTTCCCGACGGAAAAGAAGCGGCTGTCCGTTCTCTTATGAAGCAAGGCAAGGTTGCTATGGTCGGAGATGGGATAAACGACGCACCTGCGCTAACTGCCGCCGATATCGGCATTGCAATCGGTGCAGGCTCGGATATTGCCATTGATGCGGCGGATGTTGTTCTGATGAAAAGCACGCTTGCGGATGTCCCTGCGGCAATAAGGCTGTCGGGTGCTGTGCTTCGCAATATTCATCAGAATCTGTTCTGGGCGTTCATCTACAATGTTATAGGTATTCCGCTTGCCGCAGGATGCTTTACGATGTTCGGACTTACGCTGAATCCTATGTTTGCGGCGGCGGCAATGAGTCTTTCAAGCTTCTGCGTTGTTACTAATGCGCTGAGGCTGAACTTCTTCAAGCCGTACAGCACTAAGAACAAGCACAAAGCAAAAACGGCAGCTTTTGCCGATGTATCTGCAACGCAAGAATCTGCCGATACGCTGACAATAATACGGATAAAAGGTATGATGTGCGAGAAATGCGAGCTTCATGTAAAAACGGCGCTTGAAGCGCTTCCGCAGGTCATCTCTGCAAAGGCAAATCACACAGAAGGCACAGCCGAGATAATATCTCATGGCGAACCGAACTTCAAACTAATAAGAAAAGCCGTAGAAAAAAGCGGCTATAAAGTATTATCTGTAAACAAAGGAGAAAAGTAAAATGATAAAGACTACAATTAAAATTAAAGGTATTATGTGCGAAAACTGCGTAGCACATGTCAACGAAACAATTAAGAATGAGTTTGACATTAATAAAGTCACTACATCCAAAGAAAACGGAATATCAGAGGTTATCAGCGATAACGAGCTTTCTGAGGAAAAGCTCAGAGAAGTAATAAGCCGTGAGGGATACGAAGTTACCGAAGTAACAAACGAACCTTATGAGAAGAAAAGTTTTTTCGGATTCGGCAAAAAGAAATAAATAACCACAAAAAACCACTTCCGACAAACCGGAAGTGGTCTTATTTTATTTACTTATGAATCTCTTCTTACCGAAGCTTATGCAGCCGATGCATTAAGTTCTTCAAGACGAGTTTCAATCTGTCCCCTTACAGACTCACGAACAGATGTATAAGTAACGCCTGTCAT
>JAEDNF010000012.1 GCA_016302655.1 Oscillospiraceae bacterium
CGAGAGGATTTGTATCACGGAATTCTTCGTGCTTGCAAACAGAACAGATTCTCTTATCCTGTCCGCCTGTGGTACAGGTAGCTGCTGTTACTTCTGTCCAATTGCCGAAGCTGTGACCGTTCGGTTCGCCGTCTTCAAATGTTTCTGTCATCTTGTCGGAATGTGCTCCGCAGACGCATGAATAATAGTACTTTGCAGGATTTGTACAATCTGCCGCTTTTGCAAAAGTGGAATCGCTCACCGTTTCTTTATCGAAGGTATGCCCCTCAACATCTACATGAGCAGAACAGTTAACACACTTGGAATAGTGTTCCGTGTTGTTGTCATAATAATACTCACCGTCGCTGTCGTGATTAATCACATACTTTACGGTAAAGCGGGCAACATATTTTTCCGGTGTAAAGGTGGAATTATCGCTGTAAACAAGGAATGTCTCCTCATAAGTGCCTGCAGCAAGATCGTCCTTGGGGGCAATTATAAATGAACCGCTCTCGCCGGAAAGGATTTTCTCAATGCCCGTGTCGGTTACTTCAAAGCCGTCAGCATTATTCGGATTTACAATATATGATATTTTAAATACAGAAGTGTCAGTTCCGACTGTGCCTGTAGTCTTATCAAAGTCTGATTCTTTTACTACACGGCAATTTGTGACTGTACCGTCTCCCGTAACCTTTACCTTGAGAGTTTTTGTCTGGGTAGAAGAACCGGTATCATAATCATCGTTAAAGTTTACGGATGAAGCAGTAGTGCCTTCGTTATCGGTTACAACAATATCAAAATCACATGATTCTAAATTTGCAACTATCTTTATATTTTCCGTTACCGAAATAAGACCGATGGTTCCGTTAGAAGAATCGTAGGTGTATTTATCGGTAGAAATTGCCGTGCCGTTGCTGTCTGTGATTATTGCGTTATCGGCAAATCTCATAGTACCCATAGCAAGATTATTGAAAGTATAAGTCTGCGACTCGCTGTCATAAACGAAACAGTTGCCGCTTAACTGCTCGGCATAAGTGCCGCAGTCTATATCAACGTAGTAAGGAAGCTCATTCGGGCAAGATGCGCTGTCATCAATATATGCGCCGTCACCGAGACGGATCACACCGAGAAGATTGTTCTCCTGTACTACCTGTGCACCGCTGACTGTTGATGTGTAGGTGTTTGTGCCATCTGTTGACACCATCTTATAGTTTGCGTCTATGTTAAGGCGCTTGTTTTCCTGGTCTACCGACCAGCCCTCGCCAACATCGGGAGTAATTCTGCGTACTATGCCGGTATTATTCTTGACTACCGCATTGGCAATCGAAGCAGTTATACTTCCGTTAGTATATATTGCACCGCCGTCTTTTACATCAAGAACGGTATCAAGTGTCAGATTACCGTAAGATGTGATCTCCGTGCCGTCAGCTACCTTTGCAATACCGTTGCCCTTCAATGTAAGCTCAGAGCCTTCGGGAATATAAATGGGAAGCAGGAAATAATCTGCTTTATCGTCGGTACCGTCTTCGCTGTTGCTAAGAGCGTTCAGCGTGCCGTTTACAGCATAAATACCATGAAGTGCACAGCCTGACTCACCCGGAGTGCCGCTGGAGGTAGTAGAGTCATAGTCATTTGCAGGACTGCCGCCCTTACCGCCACGGACATTCAGCGTACCGCCGTAAAGATATATCTCTGTAGTGGCAGTAAAAGCGTCTGCGCCGTTGCCGCCGCTGCCGCCCGCACCCAAAACTCTATTACCCGTCTCATAATCTATATCATATCCTGCCGTGCCGCCGTCACCGCCTTTTCCGCCGACTACGGTTACAATGCCGCCGCTAACAATGAACTTACCGCAGTCCACTGCAGCAAGACCATCTTCGCCGACGCCGCCGTTCATGTTCTCGACTCCGCTGCAAGTTGCACCATCGTTTCCGGTATAACCATCAGCACCGGTAACAGCGATTATGCCTGTTCCTGCTTCTGTTTCGGAATATACGGTGACCTGCGCCGTACTGCCCTCAATACCGCCGTTAATGATGAAGTTAACGCCGTCTTTAACTATGATGTTGACATTCCCGTATACTTCAACCTTTTCGTCGATCGTTAGATCCGAATCTGCCACATACCATTTTGTCTCGCCGTCTGTGCCCCACTGAGTATCCGTAGATGTAATAAGCGAATAATCGGTAACCGTACCGCTGTCAACACTTCCGTCAGCCGTCTTACCGTAGTAATTGACCGCCGTATCCGCATTGGCTACAAGTGCAGTTATGGGAACTATGGCTAATGCAAGAGCCGCTGCCGAAATAATTCCGACAGTTTTCTTAAAATGTTTCATTGCCGCATCATTCCTTCCTCTGATTCCAAATTTTTAATATTGTAACACATCAAAAAGTAAAAATCAATAGTTTTGGCACGAATTGACATCAAAACGGCACGAAATGACATAAAACAGGATTTACAAGCTGAAATTCGCAATCACTCCGTGTCAATTATGATATTTTCTTTTTCCGTAAGCAGTATCTTTACATCGGGATTTGCTTTTCTGAGATTATCATAAATATCGCTGTTCTCTTTTAAATATGTATCCTCGTTGGTAATAATCGCAGTACGGGGTCTTAAGATGCTCAGAGCCTCTGTGCAAGCTGTGTGAACAGTTCCGTGATGCGGTGCTTTGTATATATCTATTTGCTCATTGATACTTCTGGCGATCCTACAGCATACATGATCAGCTTTCGGGTGGGGCGAGGGATAATCCATAACATCCCCTCCGAGAAAAATATTCTTTCCGTCTGCCTTTATGAATACGGCAAGGCTGTTCTGATTTTCGCTGAGAGCTATACGGTGATAAGTTTCGTGGCAGGACTTGTCCTCGAATATCTCTTTTATTGAGTTTTCGGCTGAAAACAGTTTCAGCTCATATCTGCCGAAAGGTATCACAGAAATATCTTCTGCAAAGACAAGCCTGCTTTTCTTTGATACAGATTCGACCATATCGTTGAATTTATCAGTCTCGGATTGTCGGTAGGCGTCATCCGCCTCGGTTCCCCACGCAGTAGTGCAGTCAAGACCGCTGTACCTTTTCATATATACCGTATCTACCTTAAAATCCGTGATCAGATTCGGTATATTTCCGTAATGATCCCTGTGAAAGTGGGTAAGAAGTATGAAGGAGATCCTGTCCGCCCCAAGCTCACTAAGATAATCCCGTACCTGCTCATACTGCTCATCAAAGCCGGTATCCACAAGAGCAACTTCATCACCGCTTTGAAGTATAATGATGTCGCTCCATTTGGTTTTCAGAAAGTGTAATTTCATAGGTATACGATCCTTTTGTATTGATTTTCGGATAATTTCAGTATATCATTGCGGTCAGATTATGTCAATCATTCTTATTTCTCATACAGCCTGCGGTTTTTCTGCGAAAGAAAATATATGCTATTTACAAACGGAAAACTAAGTGGTATAATAATAAACTAAGGTGTGTTATCATTACCTTTACGAAGAAAAGGACAAAAGATGGAATACAAGAAAATCAATATAATCACCGGCCATTACGGCAGCGGTAAAACCAATATATCGGTTAATATGGCTCTCGAACTTGCAGAGAGAGGCGAAAAGGTCACGGTAGTAGACCTTGATATCGTTAATCCATATTTCAGAACTGCAGATTTTGAAGCGCTTTTCGGCGAGCACAACATACAGCTCACCGTACCGACTTACGCCAACTCAAACCTTGATATTCCGGCGCTCGGCTTTGATATGAACGGCATAGCCGACCGTGAGGGATATATTATAATAGATGTAGGCGGCGATGACGAGGGTGCTAAGGCGCTCGGCAGATATCTTCCCGTATTCAGAAAATACGATACGCAGATGCTGTATGTCATAAATAAGTGCAGATATCTTACTAAAGAGCCCGAAGAGGCGCTTCAGCTGATGTATGATATTGAAAATGCGTCGGGGCTTAAATGCGACGGAATAATCAATAATACCAATCTCGGCAGCGAAACGGACAGTAATATCGTTTCCGATTCGGCAGAATATGCAAAAGCTGTCTGCAAAGCCGCAAACCTGCCGCTTGTTGCCGTCACTTCACAAAAAGAGTATCTTAGTGATACCGACAATGCGTTCCCTGTAAAAATATATGTTAAGAAGTTATGGGAACAGTTCGGCGACGAACAGGTATAAACGCTTTTTCCTTACCTTAAGGTAAGCCGAATAAAGACTATTCACGAAAGGAAAGGTCATTAAATATGGCAAAAATGAAAGTGGATTTTGACCGCTGTAAAGGATGTGGACTATGCACTACCGCTTGTCCTAAAAAAATAGTTGCCTTACAGACGGAAAAGCTGAACAAAAAGGGTTATTACACCGCAGTATGCATTGACGATGAAGCTTGCATCGCCTGTGCTCTGTGCGCTATGATGTGTCCCGATTGCGCTATCACTGTAGGAGGTGACGACAATGGCTGAGAAAACTCTTATGAAAGGTAACGAGGCTCTGGCTGAAGCCGCTATAAGAGCTGGCTGCAAGTGCTTTTTCGGATACCCTATCACACCTCAGACAGAGATATCTGCATATCTGTCAAAGAGAATGCCTAAGGTAGGCGGCGTATTCTTACAGGCAGAGTCGGAAGTTGCGGCTATTAATATGGTATACGGATGTGCCGGCTCGGGCATCAGATGTATGACTTCTTCATCTTCTCCCGGAATTTCGCTGAAAACAGAGGGAATAAGCTACATTGCAGGCTCGGATCTTCCCTGTGTTATTATAAATGTACAAAGAGGCGGTCCCGGTCTCGGCGGCATTCAGCCCTCTCAGGCTGACTACTGGCAGGTGACTCACGCTTTAGGACACGGAGACTTCCATGCAATAGTATTTGCTCCCGCATCAGTTCAGGAGATGGTGGATACCGTTACAAAGGCGTTTGACCTTGCCGATGAGTACAGAATGCCGGCAGTTATCCTTGCAGACGGTCTGCTCGGTCAGATGATGGAACCCGTAACCTTTGAGGACACAGAAATAAAGATGTCCGACGCTTCAAACAAGCCCTGGGCGGCTTGCGGTCACGGCAACAAGAGAAAGCACAACATTATAAACTCTCTTTATTTAAAGCCCGACCAGCTTGAAGACAATGTAAGAGCCCGTTTTGAAAGATATGAAGAAATAAAGGCAAAGCATACCGAAGCAATTAGCGACTACTGCGAGGACGCAGATACAGTTGTTGTTGCATACGGCTCTACCGCAAGACTTGCAAAATCCGCCGTAGAAGCCGCAAGAAAAGAAGGTATCAAGGTTGGTATAGTAAGACCTGTTACTCTCTGGCCGTATCCTGCAAAGGAAATTGCAGAAGCCTGCAAGAATGCAAAGAATGTTCTTTGTGTTGAAATGTCAATGGGTCAGATGGTAGACGATGTCAAGATAGCACTCAACTGCTCAAAGCCCGTAGAATTCTACGGCAGAACAGGCGGCATTATACCAAAGCCTGCAGAAATACTTGAAAAAATCAGAGAAATGGGAGGTAAAAACTAATGCCCGAATTTAAAAGACCTCATGCGCTGGCTGATGTAACCACCCACTATTGTCCCGGTTGTACTCACGGTATAGTACACAGACTGATAGCCGAAGTAATAGACGAGATGGGTATCGAGGGCGACACAATAGGCGTTTGCCCCGTAGGCTGCTCGGTTATGGCTTATGATTATTTCGAATGTGATATGCTTGAAGCTTCACACGGCAGAGCGCCTGCTGTAGCTACCGGTATCAAGAGAGCAAATCCCGACAAATTCGTATTTACATATCAGGGCGACGGCGACCTTGCCGCAATCGGTACAGCCGAGATAGTTCACGCCGCAACAAGAGGCGAGAACATAACGGTAATATTCATCAACAACACAACATACGGCATGACCGGCGGACAGATGGCTCCTACCACGCTCCCCGGACAGATAACTCAGACTACTCCTTACGGAAGAAATCCCGATGTTGAAGGCTTCCCCGTAAGAGTATGCGAGATGCTGTCAACGCTCAGCGGCGTTGCGCTGGCAGAGCGTGTAACCGTTATTGATCCCAAAAATATAAACATTGCTAAGAAAGCGATAAGAAAAGGCTTTGAGTTCCAGAAAAACAAGCAGGGATTCTCAATCATCGAGGTACTCTCTACCTGTCCTACCAACTGGGGCAAGACTCCGATTGAGGCTCTTGACAGAGTACGCACGGAAATGATCCCCTACTATCCTCTCGGTGTATTTAAGGAGGGAGCAATAAGATGACGAACGAAATTCTTCTTGCAGGCTTCGGCGGACAGGGTATACTGTTCATGGGAAAGATGCTTGCTTACTTCGGACTTTATGAAAACAAAGAAGTATCCTGGCTCCCGTCATACGGTCCCGAGATGCGCGGCGGTACCTGCAACTGCTCGGTGTGCATAAGCGACGATCCTATAGGCTCTCCGCTGGTTGACGCTCCTAACACTCTGATAGTTATGAATACGCCCAGCTACGATAAATTCATCAATACTGTAGTGCCCGGCGGTACCGTACTTATCGACAGCTCGCTTGTCGAAGCAAAGTCGGACAGAACGGATATCAACGTATATTATGTACCTGCTACAGCACTTGCTAACGAGAACGACATGAAGGGTATGGCAAACATTATCCTTCTCGGCAAGCTGCTCAAGGAGACGAATATTACCTCTATGGAAACTGTAAAGAAGGCTATGGAAAAGGTAATTCCTCCGAAAAAGGCACATCTTATCGAAGCAAATATCAAGGCTATAGAGCTTGGTATGCAGCAGTAATAACACGCAAAGAGCGGCTGTCTTCGGACAGCCGCTTTTTGCTTTCGTTGCTCAATAACCATAATATAGCGGTCATATCAAAAAAAACTGAAAAATGGAAAAAATAGATATTTACAATCCGCTCAAGATATGATATAATACTAAGTTGAAAGCTTGGGTCATTATACGAGACCCTTTGCAAAAAAAAGGAGGACGATTCCCATGGGAAGACAAAAACTTACTATGGACGGTAACAACGCCGCAGGTCACGTGTCCTATGCGTTTACTGACGTTGCAGCGATTTACCCCATTACACCATCTTCAGTTATGGCTGAAGTGACTGATTCCTGGTCAACAGCCGGAAGAAAGAATATTTTCGGACAGGAAGTAAAGGTAGTTGAGATGCAGTCAGAGGCTGGTGCTGCCGGTGCAGTACACGGCTCACTTGCAGCAGGTGCTTGCACTACGACTTATACGGCATCACAGGGCTTACTGCTCATGATCCCCAATATGTATAAGATCGCAGGTGAATTACTGCCCAGCGTTATTCACGTTTCCGCTCGTGCTCTCGCAACACACGCACTTTCTATCTTCGGTGACCACAGCGATGTCTACGCTTGCCGTCAGACCGGTTATGCTATGCTCTGCTCCACTAACCCTCAGGAAGTTATGGACTTAGGCGCTGTAGCTCACCTTGCAACATACGAAGCAAGAGTTCCTTTCCTGCACTTCTTCGACGGTTTCAGAACATCACACGAGATCCAGAAGATCGAAGTATGGGACTACGAGACTCTTGACAAGATGATCAACCACGAAGCTGTTGATGAGTTCCGCAACAGAGCGCTCAACCCCGAGAAGCCCGTTCTGCACGGCACAGCTCAGAACCCCGACATCTTCTTCCAGGCTAAAGAAGCAAGCAACAAGTACTATGACGCTACACCCGCTATTGTACAGAAGTACATGGATAAGGTTAACGCTGAAATCGGTACAGATTACAAGCTGTTCAACTACTACGGTGCTCCCGATGCTGAACAGGTTATCATAGCAATGGGCTCTGTTTGCGATACTATCGAAGAGACTATCGACTACATGTTAGCTCAGGGCAAGAAGGTTGGTCTTGTTAAGGTAAGACTTTACAGACCTTTCTCTGTTGACGCATTTGTTGACGCTATCCCCGAAACAGTAAAGAAGATCACTGTTCTTGACAGAACAAAGGAACCCGGCGCACTCGGCGAGCCTCTCTACCTCGATGTAGTTGCAGCTCTCAAGCAGGCAGGCAAGTTCCAGGATGTTCCCGTTTACACAGGTCGTTACGGTCTCGGTTCTAAGGACTGCAACCCTGCACAGATCATCGCTGTTTACAACAACACAGAAAAGCCTAAGTTCACAATCGGTATCGAAGACGATGTAACAGGTCTTTCACTTCCTATCGGCGAGAATCCCAACACAACTCCCGAAGGTACGACCTGCTGCAAGTTCTGGGGTCTCGGCTCTGACGGTACAGTCGGCGCAAACAAGAACTCCATCAAGATCATCGGCGACCACACAGATATGTACGCTCAGGCTTACTTCGCATACGACTCAAAGAAGTCAGGCGGCGTTACGATCTCTCACCTTCGTTTCGGTAAGTCACCTATCAAGTCAACTTACTTTGTAAACAAGGCAAACTTCGTTGCTTGCCACAACCCCTCATACATCGACAAGTACGATATGGTTGAGGATGTTATCCCCGGCGGTTCATTCCTGCTCAACTGCCAGTGGACAGTAGACGAGCTCGACGAGAAGCTCCCTGCTCCCGTTAAGGCATACATAGCTAAGAACAACATCAACTTCTATATCATCAACGCTATAAAGGTTGCTAAGGAGATCGGTCTTGGCAACAAGACAAACACCGTTCTTCAGTCTGCATTCTTCTCAATCGCTAACATCATCCCTGCTGAAGATGCTATCGAATACATGAAGAAGGCTGCTTACAAGTCATTCGCTAAGAAGGGCGAAGATATCGTTAACATGAACTACGCCGCTATCGAAAGAGGCGCAGGCGAAGTTGTCAAGGTTGATGTTCCTGCATCATGGGCTGACGCTGAAGGCACACTTCCTACTCATGTAGCAACAGGCGACAGAAAGGATCTCGTTGACTTCGTTAACAACATCCTTATCCCCGTTAACGCTCAGAGAGGCGACAAGCTGCCCGTATCTACATTCGTTGATATGGCTGACGGTACATTCCCTCAGGGTTCTGCCGCTTATGAAAAGCGTGGAATCGCTGTTGATGTTCCTTCCTGGATCCCCGAGAACTGTATCCAGTGTAACCAGTGTTCATTCGTATGTCCTCACGCAGTTATCCGTCCCGTGATCCTGTCTGAAGAAGAGGCTGCAAAGGCTCCTGCAGGCGCTAAGATGAAGGACGCTATGGGTCTTCCCGGAATGAAGTTCGCTATGGTAACTTCTGTTCTCGACTGCACAGGCTGCGGCGTTTGCGCACAGGTTTGCCCTGCTAAGAACAAGGCTCTCGAAATGAAGTCTCTTGATTCTCAGATGGGCGAGCAGGCTATGTTCGACTACGCTGTTAAGGATGTAGCTGACAAGCCCGAAGTTCACGAGAAGTTCAAGGAAACAACAGTTAAGGGTTCACAGTTCAAGCAGCCGCTGCTCGAATTCTCGGGCGCTTGCGCAGGCTGCGGTGAGACACCTTATGCTAAGCTCATCACACAGCTCTTCGGCGACAGAATGTACATCGCTAACGCTACAGGCTGTTCTTCAATCTGGGGCGGCTCTGCTCCCTCAACTCCTTATACAGTAAATAAGGAAGGCAAGGGTCCTGCTTGGGGCAACTCACTCTTTGAGGATAACGCTGAGTACGGTCTCGGTATGTTCATCGCTCAGGATACTCTGAGAACAAGAGCTCAGGGTCAGTTAAAGGCTATCGCTGAAAAGACTGAAAATGCTGATATTAAGGCTAAGATAGACGCATACTTCGAAACAGCTAACGACGGCAAGGCTAACGCAGCAGCAACTAAGGAACTGGTTGCAGCTCTCGAAGCACTTGACTGCAACTGCGCTGAAAAGACAGCTGTTCTCAAGGCTAAGAACTACCTCGCTAAGAAGTCCAACTGGATATTCGGCGGCGACGGCTGGGCATATGATATCGGTTACGGCGGTGTTGACCATGTTCTCGCTTCCGGCAAGAATGTAAATGTATTCGTATTCGATACAGAGGTTTACTCCAACACAGGCGGACAGGCTTCCAAGTCTACAAACATCGGTGCCGTTGCACAGTTCGCTGCAGGCGGTAAGGATGTTAAGAAGAAGGATCTCTCCGGTATAGCTATGAAGTACGGTTATGTATATGTTGCTCAGATTTCTATGGGCGCAGATATGAACCAGTGCTTAAAGGCTATCGCAGAGGCTGAAGCTTATGACGGTCCTTCACTGATCATTGCATACGCTCCTTGTATCAACCACGGTATCAAGGGCGGTCTGACAATCGCTCAGAAGGTTGAAAAGGAAGCTGTACAGGCAGGTTACTGGCATCTGTTCAGATTCAACCCCGCTGCTCCTGAGGGTACAAACCCCTTCACACTCGACAGCAAGGCTCCTACAGGCGATTACAAGGAATTCATGATGAGAGAAGTTCGTTACAACTCTCTTATGCGTGCTAATCCCGATAGAGCTAACGCACTCTTTGACAAGGCAGTTGCTAACTCTAAGAAGCGTTATGAAGATTTACTCGGTCTGGTTGATTACTACAAGCCCGAAGTTTAATCGGTAAATTTATCGCATTACCATAAAAAGCCCAAAAATTTTGAATAATCGGAATAGAATAGGTTTTTACGCCCCTCCGGTAAAACCGGAGGGGTTATTTTTTAAAGCCTGTATTTGCGCTCAGTTTGAAGGTATTTCGATACCGCTTAGTATCACTGCTCCCCCTCCCTGTACAAATACAACGGAGAAGCACGCCGAAAACGGCAGTTCAAAGCGAAAAACAGCGGTTGACTTATCCAGATAAAGATATGCCGTCTTTTTAATGAAAACACCAGAATGTACTGTAAGCAGGCGCTTATCAAGCAGGTATTCCGACTTATTCCAGTATAAGACGCAATAAGCACTAAACAAGATATAAACCCCCGCTCCTATGCAGACAAACCATACTGCATAAGGGTGAGCAACCAATATTAACGCAATTACAGCCGACAGCACGACAAACGCTGTCAGAGTCAGCAGATAGAACAACAGTTTTTTATCGGCATTCGACTGCATATTGGCTGTCCTCCCTAAATATATTTGTTATATGCGGCGTACAAACCCACATTTACGCCGAAGAAAAGGAACGAGACCGTATGGAAATTTTACAGTGGATAAACGAGAATATTATATGGGGTATACCGGCGCTGTTATTGTTTGCCGGCTCAGGAATAATATTCACTATACGCACAAGAGGAATGCAGGTACTGAAGTTCCCTACTATAATAAAAAGGACACTTCTTACTAAGCAACCCGAATCGGACGGTAAAAAGGTTTCCCCGTTCAGAACTCTTACCGCCGCACTCGGCGCAACTGTCGGCACAGGTAACATTATCGCCATAGGCAGTGCTATCGCTATAGGCGGTCCCGGAGCTATCTTCTGGATGTGGATATCCGCACTGCTCGGTATGGCTACCAGCTTTGCCGAAAACTATCTTGGTGCAAAATACAGAACAGTTCAGTCCGACGGACTGACCGGAGGCGTACCGTTTGCATACATAAAAAAAGCGTTCGGCGGCAAAAAAATAGGTACATTCTTTGCCGCAATGTTTGCGGTATGCTGTATAGGCGCAAGCTTCGGCATAGGCAATATGGCACAGATAAATTCAGCGTCAATGGCGCTTGAACGATGCCTCAATGTGCCATTGTGGGTAACCGGAATAATATGTGCCGTAGTAATTGCATTGATTGCTCCCGGCGGTATTCACAGACTCAGTAAGATAACCGCATGGCTTATTCCCATAGCTTCGGCAGGATATCTGCTTGGCTGTCTTGCGGTTATTATTATGAACTATGAAAAGGTACCGGATGTATTTGTGAGCATATTCTCAGAGGCTTTTTCCTTAAAATCGGTAGGCGGCGGTACGGTCGGTATCGTTATGCTTGAAGCAATGAAATGGGGCGTAAAACGAGGCGTATTCTCAAACGAGGCAGGTCTCGGTTCATCGGTAATGATAAATGCCAACTCAAGCGCAGAGCATCATCATACGCAGGGTATGTGGGCAATGCTGTCGGTGTTCATCGACACGATAATAATATGCACTATGACGGCTTTATGCATACTCACAAGCGGTGCGGATAAGCTGTCAAGCACAGGCTTTGATATGGCGCTTATTGCATTTGAAGATGGTCTGGGTAGCTTTGCCGGTGCATTTTTGAGTATTGCTACATTCATATTTGCGCTGACAACCGTCACGGGATGGTGGATATACGGCAGGAGCTGTTTTGTGTACCTTTTCTCGAAAAAGTGGGTAGGCGTATATCTTGCGATTTTTGTTATTACCGCTTTTGTAGGTGCGGTTATTCAGGCACAGGTCGTGTGGGATGTTTCCGATTTGTTCAACGGTCTTATGGCTATACCTAACTTAGTAGCGATTATATTGCTGCGAAAAGAGGTCAAAGCTGACATTTAATTCCTTTATAATCAGTAGATTTTAATTTGTTAAAATAAGCACAAGGTAAACAAGATAATTCATTTATCATAATCCTCAGCACTTTTGGGCGGCTGTATCAAACAGCTTAAGGCAAGGCTTCGAAGGTTATCGTTTACTTTGTGCTTTTTTTGTTTATTTTGCAATTTTGCTATTGACCTATTGCAAAAAATAGTTTATAATAGTAAATGGGGAACAAGGTACGCTTAGCTCGTATCGATAATTCCCTACCGAATGACTTTCATCAGCAAAAGCTGATAAAATAAAGAAAAGGAGAACAATCGGTTATGACAAAGAATCAGAATGTTTTAAAGTGGGTTGAAGAAATGAAAGCCCTCACACAGCCCGACAAGGTTGTATGGATCGATGGCAGCGAAGAACAGCTCAAGGCTCTTCGTGACGAGGCTATCGCAACAGGCGAGATGATCGAGCTCAACCAGGAGAAGCTCCCCGGCTGTTTATATCACAGAACAGCTGAGAACGATGTTGCCCGTGTTGAAGACAGAACTTTCATCTGCTCAAGAGAGAAAGAAAACGCAGGTCCCACTAACAACTGGTGCGATCCCAAAGAGATGTACGCAAAGCTCTCCAAGCTCTACGACGGAGTTATGAAGGGTCGTACAATGTATGTTATCCCTTACTCAATGGGACCTATCGGCTCACCTATCGCTAAGGTCGGCGTAGAAATCACAGACTCTATCTATGTTGTTCTTAACATGGATATTATGACAAGAATGGGCGCACAGGCATTCAAGAACCTGCCCGATGACTCAAACGACTTTGTAAGATGCCTGCACTCTAAGGCAAATGTTGATCCCGAGCAGAGATACATCGTTCAGTTCCCCGAGGACAACACGATCTGGTCTATCAACTCTGCATACGGCGGAAATGTTCTTCTCGGCAAGAAGTGCTTCGCACTCCGTATCGCTTCTTACCAGGGCTGGAAGGAAGGCTGGATGGCTGAGCACATGCTTATCCTCGGCGTTAAGAAGCCCGACGGCGACATCAAGTACATCACAGCTGCATTCCCCTCAGCTTGCGGTAAAACAAACCTCGCTATGCTTATTCCTCCCGAGGGATACAAGAAGGCTGGCTATGAAGTATTCACAGTAGGCGATGATATCGCTTGGATGAAGCAGGGTCCCGACGGCAGACTTTATGCTATCAACCCCGAGAACGGCTTCTTCGGCGTTGCTCCCGGTACAAACGCAAAGTCAAACTACAATGCGCTTGCATCTACAATGAAGAACACTATCTTCACAAATGTTGCTATCAACAATGACGATATGACAGTATGGTGGGAAGGTCTTGACAAGAATCCTCCCGAGAACGCAACCGAGTGGAAGGGTGCTAAGGTAAACGGCAAGGAATATACAGCAGCAGGCAACAAGCTCGCTCATCCCAACTCCCGTTTCACAGCTCCCGCTCAGAACTGCCCCTGCATCTCACCTGAGTTCAACAATCCTCAGGGCGTGCCGATTTCGGCTATCATCTTCGGCGGCAGACGCGCAGCTACAACTCCCCTTGTATACCAGTCATTCAGCTGGCAGCACGGCACTTATGTAGGTTCTGCAGTTTCTTCCGAGACTACAGCAGCTGCTACAGGTGCAGTAGGCGTTCTCCGTCACGATCCTATGGCTATGAAGCCCTTCTGCGGCTACCACATGGCTGACTACTGGGCACACTGGCTCGAAATGGGCGAAAAGCTCGGCGACAAGGCTCCTAAGATATTCAATGTTAACTGGTTCAAGCAGGACGAGAACGGCAACTTCATGTGGCCCGGTTTCGGCGACAATATGAGAGTTCTCGACTGGATCATCAAGAGATGTGAAGGCACTATCGACGCTGACACAACTCCTATCGGCTACCTCCCCAAGAAGGGTGACATCAACCTTGAAGGCATCGAGGATGAAGTTACTTCCGAAGTTGAAGATAAGCTGCTCGCAGTAGACAGAGACCTCTGGAAGAAGGAAGTTGAAGAGATGAAGGAGTTCTACAAGCAGTTCGGTGACAAGCTCCCCGACGGCTTAAAGCAGGAACTCGCTGATCTTGAAGCAAGACTTGGCTAATCAATAACCGTAATACTCCTATCCCCCGTCAGAATATTGACGGGGGATTTTTCTATATTCTATGTTCAAAACTGACGGGAGCATAACAAAACGGCGTCGGATAAATCCGACGCCGTCAGCTTGTCGAAAAAGTATTTTTCGACAAGCTGACAGACTTCGAGAAACACACG
>JAEDNF010000219.1 GCA_016302655.1 Oscillospiraceae bacterium
CACACAAAGTCGCTGCACGACGCAGCGACACAAATGACCGTATGCAAGCACTTTGTAAAGGCTTGACCGAAACTTTGAGTTTCGCACTCCACACACTTCCGTTAAACCCCGCCGTTTTGCTATCCTCCGCCACGCACTACTTATTCAAAGGCGGAACAGTCAGCGGCGACTCGCCGTGCGGAACTGCCACCGGCGGCACGCCGGGGTAGCCGGTGGGGATTGAGCCCTCGCCTGCAAGTAAGGTTATCTCGGGAGCTTTGCCGATGATGCACAGCTTGCCGTCACACTCGGCAGAGCCTATGCCTGCTACCTTATCGCCCTCTGCGCGAATCTTTATATCCGAGTCCTTTATCGTTATATCGCTGTCGGTACGGCGGCAGCCTATAGCCGCGCCTGTCCTTGCCTTCATCAGCAGGTCGAGTTGTGACTGCTCAATATCTATCATCGAGGGCGTGTCGCCTTTAAGTCCGGCAAGCGCACCGATACAGCCTGCCTTTTCGCCCAGCGCCCTCAGACTAAGCTTTGAATGCCTTGCTTTTACATTGATATATCCGCACAGCGAGCCTATCGCTACCGCATTATCAGCCGAACAGCTTGCGTCTATGCTGACTTTTCCAAGCTCAATACCGCAGCTTCCGTCATACGAGCCTATGCCGATAGCTTCCTTGCCGTTTGCTATCACGGTAATATCGCCCGATAGGAGATTTATCGGCGTTTCACAGGAGGATACACCGCCGCCGAGGCAGATGCTGTGGATTCCGTTGGCACGCATCTCAAGCTCGCCGCCGTCCATATCCACCGTGATTTTGCCGAAAGTATCGTTGAAACTGCTTCCTATACAACAGCTGTCATTGTTAGAGATATCTATAAGCAAAGAGCCGTCGCCCGTAAGAGTAAGCTCCGAGCCGTCAGGTACATATATTCCGTTATAAAACAGCGTATTGTTGCCCTTTACTTCAATAATCGCCTTGCTGTCTTTTCCGAGCTGTATGCAGGGAGGATTGCCCTTGATGCCTATATCCGAAAGCGTGATGCGGCTTTGCGAGCCGTCCTCGGTTTTTATTTCAAACAATGCGTCTTTACAGCCGCTTGATTTTATGTGTACCGTTGCATTGCCGATAACAACGCCGGTGTATTGCTGTGCAATAAGCTCCTTTATATCCGCCTGTACATCTTCGCCCGAGCTTATGGTGTAGTAGTGATTTACCATAATATCCGGTCTGTGCATATTGAGCATACGCACCTGGTCGGATATTGCGTCGGGTATCTCGGGGATAAGCTCCTTCTGCGGTCTTGCCGTGTAGTAGCCCTGGATGAAATTCGCCCCTCGGCGAATAGTCACACTCATCTCATCGTAGGTCTCAACGCCCTCAGCAAGCACCTTGATTCCGTTCAGATTGGCAAATTCGATTATACCCGTAAGGAATTGCTGTTTCTTCACATTAGAGTCAATATCCGATATCAGCGTGCGGTCTATCTTAAGTATATCCGGCTGAAGACTAAGCACCGCCGCCGTGTTTGAATATCCGCTTCCGTAGTCGTCAATCGCTGTCATACAGCCGTACCGTGCAAACAGCTCACGCAGTTTCACCGTCTTTTCTCCGGTAAGATCCGCCTGCTCGGTAAATTCTATCACTATCTGCGGCATTATGTCGCCGTACTTCTCGCACAGCCTGCCGAAATCCTCCGCCGTTATCATAGCGTCGGGGATGGAATTTATGAATATCTTCTTCTCGCCGAATGCGCTCCTGTGCTCGCTTACTATGCTCAGCACATTCTCAAAGGTCAGCAGTTCTATCTCGTACAGCCTGTCGTGCTCCCTCGCTATGCGCAAAAGCTCAAGCGGAGATGTACCCGAAGGTCTCATAAGCGCTTCGTAAGCATAGACAGAGCCGTCTACCGTTGAGACTATCGGCTGGAAGCAGTAGGTGAAATTGTTATCGTCAAGTATGCTTGCAAGCTGTTTTGAGTCGGAATAACGATTGCACTCGGTAATATATTCTTCTGCGGAAAATTCCTTCACCGTACTGCCAAGCGCCCTCGCTCTGAACAAGGCAAAGTCCGAGTAGTTTATCATCATATCGATAGTCGACGCAGGTAAGGGATACAGACAGTAGCCTGCCGTTATCGAAAACGCCTCGCATCTTGTCTCGATAGTGTTTCCGAATTCGTCGGTCAGCTTGCACCTGCGGACAGCTTTGTTCATCTTGTCCAGCAGATCGGCAACTTCTTTCTTCGCCATATTCTTGAAGAAAATAAAGAAGTCCTTGTAGCTCTTTACGCCGATTATAATATTATCGCCGGAAAAACGCTTCAGCACATTTGCCGCCGCAGTAACGCACAATGCGGTCTTGTCGTAGTTAAGCTCGCTGTCTATACGCTCTATGCCGTTGATATGCACCGAAGCCATACAGCACTGCGTACCGCTTACCTGCGTCAGCTCGCTTCTTACATGGCGGATAAAGCAGTCACGGGTGTACATACCCGTAAGCGTGTCATACTCCTGCGGCTCTTCCTTATGAAGCGCAGTAAGCATCACCTGCGTAACATCCTGGACAAAGCCCATAAGATAGTCCGTGTCGTACACTATCTTTATCATTATGTAGCTTGTCTCGCCGTCGGCGGTGTAATTATATATGTTCTTGTAGCCATCCACCTGGTTTTCGTTAAGGCGGTCGAGCAAAGAGTAAAACTGCTCCTTGTCCATCTTATCACCGTCTATATGAAGCATAGCGGCTACATTTTTGTCATAATACGCCTCTTTTGAGTCATGGGGCAGTTTGAAAACGCCGATTGACGGGAAATTGTCAAGGAATATGTTCCAGTCGTGCCGGCTGTTGCCCTCGTTGTCAAAGAATGTCATAACTCCCTCCAAAAAACGCTATAAACCCGATTTTATTATAATGCTTTACAGTGCGAAAGTCAACGGATTTTTGCCAAAATACACAGTTTACACAAAAACAGGGCAATCTTTTGGTGAAAACAGACGAAGCGGTGAGGGGGTTATGTAAGTCTTCCGCTTACTTCAAAGGTGCAACTCCTCGGGCACGCTATCCGAATTTATAAACTTAGTGTCTCCCTCGTGGCTAATGCAAGGATGCATAAACATCGGCAAAAAGAGCGTACAAACACCAAAAACCGCAAAAAGTTGGTAGCGACAGCTCAGCGTCGTGAGTGCGCTTGCAAGCGAACAGCTGAGCCGAGCGTGACTTTTTGCGGAGAGGAGAAACAGTGAAGCGGATGACTGATTTTTTACAGAGTAAAAAATCGGAATAAGCGGAACTCGTTTC
>JAEDNF010000220.1 GCA_016302655.1 Oscillospiraceae bacterium
TTCCCCTAACCCTTCAAAAGATCGTTTTGTCTAAGAGATTTCGCCCTCTGCGGAGAGCGACCAAAGGCGCCGCCTTTGGAAACTGCCACCTTTTGTAAAAGGTGGACGAAAACTTTTGGTTTCGCTCCCCTATAACAATCGTCAATACCCGCCGTTATACAAACTAACGCAACGCACTACTTATCCAAAGGCGGAAATGGGGGTGCCGGCACGGCACAAAGGATGTTTGACCATATTGGTTTCTGGCGGGTGATATAAAGCGTGGCAAGTCGCTTTAGTACCGCACATTCGGTATATATTTCTTCGTCGGCGTTTTCGGCGTATACCCTTATTCTCGATATGCTCATAGCTATCTCGTTGTCGCAGTCCATATCTTCCACAAAAACAGTACCGTCGGATAACCCACGCCATATATTCTCCGCTTCAAGAGCAAGCTCTGAGGCTTTTTTTGTGTCGTTTTCTTCCGTTGCCGATAAAATGCCGTCGGCAGTTTCAATAAGCCTCTCGGCGCTTTTTGTAGAACAGCCGTAGCCGTACAGGGCAAAAGCTATCAGCGATATCAGTATAACGAAGCAGGTTATCATTCTTCCCATATATTCACCTCTCATCGGACTTTCCGACAGGCTTTGTGCCGCTTTGCGAGCCGCTTTTCAGTACGGTATAAACGCCCTTGTCCTTGCTGTCGGTAAGCAGGAATATATCTTTTATCTGAAGGTTCATTTCGGCTATCATGCTTCTCAGCTTCGGCTCGCCTTTGCCCCAGCGGCGAAGACCGGGGTAGTTTATCTCGCCGTCTTTTATAAGCAGGCAGGGAGGGTCGCAGTTAGGGATATGCAGTCCCATGTCGCCGTTCTCCGTGTTTCTGTAACAGCTTTTCTGATAGAAATTTATCTTGCCCGTAGTCTCAACAATAGCGTACTGCACCTGCGAGATATCGAATATCATACACTCACGCATTGCCTCCATCAGCTCGTCTACGCTGTATCGCAGGTGCTTCATCACTCTGCGGTCGATCACACCGTCGGAAATAATTATCTGCGGAGTGCCGGTTATGATGCGGCGCAGACGGGAACTTTTCAGCATTATAAAAGACATGAACACATCCGTGCATACAATAGTCATTATCGGAATAATGCCGTATACCATCGGCACAGCCGAGTCCTCAAGCGATAAGGTGGCGATGTTTGAAATAAGTATGGTTGTGACAAGCTCGGACGGCTGAAGCTGTGCGAGCTGTTTTTTACCCATAAGCCTCAGCGCAAAAACTATGAGAATATATAAAAGCACAGAACGAATAATGATTATCAGCATATTGCCTCCGTTGCGGGGTATGATAAACTGTGTGAAACCGATAAATCTATTATTCTCACAATATCATTCATTATGCGGAAGGAAACCTTATGAGTAAATATAAAAAGTCGCCCGACCTATCGGAGAAAAGCACCGAACCGATATGCTCCGATAAAAAGCTGACCGCCGTGCTCAGCGAAAACTGTACAGCGGTAAGGGCGCTTATGAACAACAGCTCGGATATCATAATCAAGTATTTTTCGGTCGGAGGACATTCTATGGCGTCGATAACCTGCGAGGGAATGACGGATACCGCAAAGCTCGCAGACCTTATCTACCGCCCGTTGTTCTCCTCGCCGCCGCAGATAGCAAACGGCGCCGAATTTATGAGCGAGGTCGCCCTTACCATGCCTATTGCGGAAGAACAAAAGCAGGTGTACGATGTTGACGCACTTTGCCTTGCTGTAATGTCGGGCTTTGCGGTACTGCTGTGCGACGGAGCGAATTTCGGACTTGCCATCGGCATTCAGGGCTACTCGCACAGGAGCATTGACGAGCCTTCTACCCATATCAATCTGCGTGCCTCCCGTGAGGGATTCATCGAAGTTGTCAGAACCAATGTAGCAATGGTGCGCCGCCGTATGAAATCACCCACGTTTAAAACCGTTATGATGACCGTGGGAGACAGAAGCAACACCGATGTCTGCCTTTGCTACCTTACCGATAAGGCAGATGAGCATACCGTCGCAAGCGTAACCGATAAGCTTAGGAACATACCGCTTAACACTATAGTCAGCAGTGAATATCTTCAGAGCTATCTTGAGCCGGAAGAAACCTCCTTGTTCTCGCAGATAAAAACCACCGAGCGCCCCGATGTATTTGTATCAAAGCTGTACGAGGGCAGAGTGGGAGTTATTGTAGACGGAACGCCGTTTGCAATAATACTGCCGTGCCTGCTTGCAGAGAATTTCGTCACAATGGACGACTATACGCATAAGCCGTATTTTTCGGCATTTATGCGAACAATAAGATTCCTCGCTTTTATAATCGCCGCAATTCTGCCCGGACTTTATGTTGCGCTGTGCAATTTTCATCCCGAGATGCTCCGCACCGCACTTTTGTTCAATATCTATTCTTCCATTCAGACAACGGCTTATCCCGTGTTCGGAGAGTGCATCATTATGTATATCCTTTATGAAATAATGAGAGAAGCAGGACTAAGACTGCCAAAGAGCGTAGGTCACGCTGTCAGCATAGTCGGCGGTCTTGTAATAGGCGAGATATCGGTATCGGCAGGCCTTATGAGCGCACCCGTAGTGCTGATAATCGCCGCAACGGGACTTTGCTCTTTTGCCGTGCCCGATCTGTATGAGAGCTGTATGATAATGAGGCTTGCTTTTATCCTTGCAGGCGGCGTTTTCGGACTATTCGGAATAACCGTTGCAGGTGCTGTTCTGTTTTTTAGAATATGCTCAAAGAACGCCTACGGAGTGCCGTATACTGCGCCCTTTGCGCCTATAAATATAATCAGCATTATGCGTGATACCTTTTGCAGAGCAAGCTGGCGGAAGCTGTCAAGATCCGATATGACCGTAGGACAGCTTGCAGGATATAAAAAGAGCAGAGAAGAAAGGACATCGGGCAATGAGCAGGATAAGTAACAGACAGCTTGTTATAGCCTTCCTTGCCTGCAGGCTGTCATCGGATATGATAACCTTGCCTGCCGCAATGGTAAGGTATGGAACAGAGCGCTTCTATGCGATACTCCTTGCAAAGATAGTCCTGCTCGCCGTATATCTGCCCGTAATTTTCGTCAGCTTAAAATATAAAGGCGACAGCGTTATAACTGCGGCTGTAAGGAGAAATAAGGCTTTCGGTGTTATACTCGGAGTAATAATGGCTGTAATTATTACAGCGGTAGGGGTGCAGACGATATTGAGCCTGCAGAAATATGTGACCGATACTCTGCTTGG
>JAEDNF010000221.1 GCA_016302655.1 Oscillospiraceae bacterium
AGTCGGCGGAGAACATGGGGGTGGAGAGGTAACGGTCGCCTGTGTCGGGGAGAAGAACTACAATGTTCTTGCCCTTGTTCTCGGGGCGGCGTGCAAGCTGAGTAGCCGCAAATACTGCCGCACCGGATGAAATACCGACAAGAAGTCCTTCTTTTCTTGCAAGCGTTCTGCCGGTTTCAAAAGCGTCCTCGTTTTCAATCGTAATTATCTCATCGTAAATATTTGTATCAAGAGTCTCGGGTACAAAGCCTGCACCGATACCCTGTATCTTGTGCGGACCTGCCTCGCCCTTTGACAGCACGGGTGAACCTGCAGGCTCAACTGCAACAACCTTGATATCGGGATTCTTGCTCTTGAGATATTTGCCGATACCGGAGATAGTGCCGCCCGTTCCTACACCTGCGACAAAAATATCAACCTTGCCGTCTGTATCTTCCCATATCTCAGGTCCTGTCGAAGCATAGTGTGCCGCAGGATTTGCACCGTTTGTGAACTGGCTGGGGATAAATCCGCCCTCTATCTGTCCTGCAAGCTCCTCTGCCTTTGCTATAGCACCCTTCATTCCCTTAGTGCCGTCGGTCAGTACAAGCTCCGCACCGTATGCCTTAAGCAGATTGCGGCGCTCAACGCTCATCGTCTCGGGCATCGTAAGTATTATTCTGTATCCCTTGCTTGCCGCTACAGCCGCAAGTCCTATACCCGTATTGCCGCTTGTAGGCTCGATTATTACTGCGCCGGGCTTTAATGCGCCCTTTGCCTCTGCGTCTTCTATCATAGCCTTAGCTATTCTGTCCTTAACGCTTCCTGCAGGATTGAAGTATTCCAGCTTTGCGTAAATGTCCGCCTCAAGCCCGTTAAGAGCAATGTAATTGTTCAGCTTTAAAATCGGTGTGCCGCCTATAAGGTCTGTTATCTTATCAAATGTTCTCATTGTTTTTTCTCCTTTTGATCGTGTCAGGCTGTGTTGCCTGCTGTTTTCTTGAATTTATTTACTATATTTGTCCTGTCAGCACCGTCTCAACATCGAAAACCGCTTGTTATTCTTTTCATATTACTCCTCTTTCGGTCGGATTTCTTTAACCTCTAAAAGCCTATCGACTTTGTAGGCTTTATTATATCACTACTTCCGAGATTTGTCAAGTAGTTTTTGTAAAATTAATTTTTTTGTGCCGGATAACAAAAAACAGCCTTGCAATTATGTTTTGCAAAGCTGTTTGTGTATCTTATTTTGAAAGGTCTGTTTTTCTTACTGCGTCTCTGACCTTCAGTACAAATGTGGGCGATACCGAAAGCTCATCGATGCCCATACGCAGAAAGGTTTCGGTAAGAGAAGTATCTGCCGCAAGCTCGCCGCATATTCCTATCCAGGCGCCGTTCTTATGTGCGTTTTCGGCGCTCATTTCTATAAGGCGGAGCACGGCTTCATGATGCGTATCGACAAATTCTTCTGCATCGGGGTTCTGTCTGTCGCAGGCAAGCGTATATTGAGTAAGATCGTTAGTGCCCACGCTGAAGAAATCGACCAGCGGAGCAAGACGGTCGCTGATTATCGCCGCCGCAGGAGTCTCGATCATAATACCGATTTCGGTTTTGTCGGAATATTCTATGCCCTCCGCTTTAAGCTCAGACTTAACCTCTTCGCATATCTCCCTGATACGCTCCACCTCGCCTACAGAGGTTATCATAGGGAACATTATGCCGAGATTTCCGTAAACAGAAGCTCTGAACAGCGCACGGAGCTGAGTTCTGAATATTTCGGGGCGTGTAAGGCATAACCTTATCGCACGAAGTCCGAGCGCAGGGTTCTCCTCTTTTTTAAGTCCGAAATAATCAACCTGCTTGTCTGCACCGATGTCAAGCGTTCTTATTATTACCTTTTTGCCTGCCATGCTCTCAAGCACACGCTTGTATGCGAAAAACTGCTGTTCTTCCGTCGGATAATCCTTGTTTTCAAGATACAAAAACTCGCTTCTGAAAAGCCCTATACCGCCTGCGTCATTAAGCAGTACCGCACCGATATTATCTATACCGCTTATGTTGGCGTAGACATTTATCCTTTTTCCGTCAACAGTCACATTGTCCTTGCCTTTAAGCTCCTGCAAAAGCCGCTTCTGCTCTTCGTCACGGCGCTGTTTTTCAAGATACTGCGCTTTTGTCTTTTCGTCAGGCTCTATAATTATCTCGCCGGAATAACCGTCAACTATCGCCTCTGCGCCCTCGGAAATACTGCTTAAGAAGCTGTCGCCCACGCCGATGACGGCAGGGATATTCATATTTCTTGCAAGAATGGCGGTGTGAGAGTTTGCCGAGCCGTGCGCCGTAACAAACGCAAGAACGCTGTCTTTGTCAAGCGATACCGTTTCGCTCGGAGCAAGGTCTGAGGCGCATATTATAGTCTTTGCACCGCTTTTTTCGCTACCCGTTATGTTTCCCGTAAGGTTTGCTATAATGCGGTTGGAAATGTCTCTTACATCCGCCGCCCTTGCCTGCATATATGCGTCATCCATCGAGGAGAACATCTGTGCAAAATTGTCCGATGTCACAGCTACGGCATATTCCGCATTTACCGACTGGGTGTCGATTATGTTTTCTATAGACTCGTTATAGTCCTCGTCGTCGAGCATCATCAGATGTATCTCAAAAATCTGAGCGTGAGCCTCGCCGACCTCTTTAAGCGCTTTTTCATGTATCTCGGAAAGCTGACGGGCTGCGGCGGCTTTTGCCGCTGCCACTCTTTCCTTTTCAGCTTTTGTATCATCAATACGGACTCTTGTGACCGGAGCGTCCGGTTTTTTGAAAATGGATATCTTGCCTATAGCTACTGCGCCGTAAACGCCTTTTCCCGTAAACTTTTCCAAAGCTGTATTCCCCCTTGAAGCATATCTGCGGCTGACCGATTATTCTCCGAAGCCGCTTTCAAAAAGCTCTGCCGCCTTGTCGAGAGCTGCCTGTTCGTTATCACCGTCTGCTGTGATCTCAACTATTGCGCCACGCTTGATGCCTGCCGCCATAAGCTGCATTACCGCTGTTGCCTTTGCGGTCTTGTCACCGCTTGAAATTGTCACGGTACAGCCCGGGAACTTTTTCATCTCTGCCGCAAGTACGCCTGCCGGTCTCATGTGAAGTCCCTGTTCGTTTACTACTTCTACTGTTCTTGATACCATAATGATCTCTCCTTTAAATTACTTAGTTTTGTTTTCGGTTTTCTTTTTCTTAAGCAGAGTCAGTATTACCATCGATACTACCGAACCTAC
>JAEDNF010000222.1 GCA_016302655.1 Oscillospiraceae bacterium
TAGGTGTCTCCCGCGATACAGACACTAAGTTTATAAATTCGGATAGCGAGCCCGAGAAGTTAAACCTTTGAAGTTATCAGTAATTAATACAACCGCCCAAACCCTTTTTTGATGGTAAATCGGTTTACCGACAGTCTAAAATGCTGTGAAGCTCCCGCCTCACAGCATTTTTGTTTCTGTCAATATTCTATCTCATCTCTTGTAATGGTCAATTCGTGATTATACAGCTTTTTAAGCTCGTTTACCGAAATATAATCTCCCGTAAGCTCGCCTTTTTCGTTGATAAGATATCTTCCGTTCCAGGGGGCAGTCCACAGCCACATTACATTGTCCCTTGCCATAATATCGGGATCGGGAGCTTTTGCACATTCGGTCAGCGCAAGCATCTTTTTGTTCAGCGTAAGAGCGTCGGTTGCAAGCATTGCTCCTGCGTGAGCCGTGTCGGTGTTGTCGTATACATCACAGCCGACTATATCAACATAATCGTCACCGGGGTACATCACGGGATCAATATCGGCGGTGTATACCCATATCAGATTCGACAGCCCGTGAAGCTCGTCAAATCTGCGGAACATCGTCTGCCACAGCCATTTGTATGTCTCGCTGTCCTTTTCCCACCAGTACCAGCCCGAGCTGTCGGTCGGCAGAGGTCTGAACAGTACGGTAACTCCGCTGTCTTTCAGCACTGCAAGCTGTCTTGCTACCGCATCCATATCGGACAGCAGGGCGAAACATTCTTCGGATATTTTCTCTTCGCTTAGCATAATGGACAGCGACTCGCTGTTTAATATCGCAAGGTCTTCCTTATCGCTTATTGCGGAGTCAATGTCAAAGTCGCACTCATCAATATAGAAAGTTGCCTTGCCTACAGGTGCGTACCAGTACCATGTGTATGAAACGATGCCGCCGCTTTCCGCCCATTTCTTTGCAAGGGATATGTCCGTATTATCTACGCCCGAAAGCGTTGCGCCGGCTGAAGTGTAATATCTGAGGTCGCTCGCTCTGATTGCAGGTAAGCGCCCGGTAACTTCTGCAATAGCTTCTATCTCGGCGTTGGTGTTCGGCGTTACGCTCTGTGCGGTAAGAGTCTTCTTGCCGTATATATCTTTAAAATACTGCATAAGCTCAACACGGTCGGTGTCGAAATCCTTGCCCGATATAAGACCGCTTACATCGGTATATCGGCTGTCATTTATCCGCACGGTGTTCTTAACGGTTATTTTATCCAGCGATACGCTGTTTTTTACCGTCTGGAGCGTTATGCTGTGCTTGCCTTTTTTAAGGTATACGGGGCACAGCGAAACCGTTTCAAAGACATCACCCTGAATGATATTGTATGCGCCGTACAAATCGCCCTTGGGGCGTTTGTATACTCCGTTTTCGCTGTTTGTCTGTCCGTTTGCGTCTACGGTGAGCGAGATGCTTCCGCCCTCTTTTGAAAAAGCGGATACGGCAATATTGTAAAACTGCGCCGACGGCACTTCTATATCAAATTTTACCTCAGCATAAGCGCCTAAGGTGATATATCCGTCTCCGCTGTATTTTTTATTGTCCGAGATAAGCTCGGTATCAGGCAGTTTTTCCGCTTCAAGCGAATATGAGTAGGATACGGAGGTGTTCTCGTACTTTTCCGTCATATATTCCGTAGTTATATCGGCAGGCGGTACGGAGCTTACATTGTCCGTTGCCGATGATGTTGTAGTTCCGCTTGCTGTACCGCTGTAGTCGGAATAATCTATCTCGGTACAGCCGCAAAGCAGGACTGCCGTAAGCGCAATGGCTGTGAGCCTTTTTATATTCAAGCTCAGTCCTCCTGTTTTACAACAACGATATCGCCCGACACTATTCTGTCGGTGAATTTTGCACTGCTGCCGTTTATGCTGAGAACCAGCCTTTTTGTTGTATTTTCTATATCAATATCCGCCATAGCGAAAAGGTCTATCAGCATATAGGGCGTTTTGCTCTCCTTTTCGGGAAGGTCTGTAGGTACGCCGTTAAATATAACGGAAACATAGTTGCCTTTATCCTCAGGCTCGCTTTCAGCCGTTTCTTCGTTTACTTCGGGTATTAAAACGGGCTCGGGCGCTTTTTCAGCCTTTTCAAAGCCTATTGTGTCGCCTTCTTTAAGTATGTAGCTTTCGGGGGCGCTGTCGCCGTTTACAAACACTTCTGCCATCTGCGTATCACCGCCGTATTGCATAAGAAATGCGCCGAGCGTTCTTGAGTCGTGTATCTCGATATTGTCAAGCGGCTGTATCTCATAGTCTGTGCCGACTTCTTTGCCGTTTGCAAAGGCACGCTTGCCTGCAACGGCATTTTCACCGCAGAAGATAACATTTACTTTTGAAATGTCCTTTGCATAGTCACGGATAAAGGCGTGGGCGTTCTCGCCGTTTACCGCAGGCACGAGCGTTATCTCATCGCCCTGCTTTATTTTGGTCGTGAGTGCGGACGGCTTGCCGTTTACCGTTATCACCGCAGGAGTAAAGGCTGTGCCTTTTACTATCTTTGTTTCGCCGTTAAGGGTGAATTTCAGTCCTGCACCGCTGTGTCCCATTATCTGCGAGGTCTTGAAGCCTGCCGCACCGAGAAGCTCAAACACGCTGAGCGACTTTGTATCGAACACTCTGACCTGCTCGCCGTTAAGAGTTACCGTTGAAAAATCGTACGCCATATTGGTGCAGGCAGTTACTGCGATTCCTACGGGAGTTACATATTCGGGACCGAGCTTTCTTGCGCCGACATCCACATTCTTCATAAATTCCTGACCGCCCACAGCAACTCTGCCCGAATCGATACCGAGCTTCTGTGCAAGAGCGTCGGTAAGTCCGCTTGCCATACTTCCGCCGCCGATAAGGAACATTGCGGCAGGACTCTGACCGTTTGCGTCGCATACCGTCTGACTGATGACATCGGCAAGGCTGTCTACGGAAGGACTGCAGTTTTCTGTAAACTCCTGCTTTGATATAGTCTTCTCTCTGCCGAATATATCTTTATATGTAATCTCGCCGCTATCGTTGCCTGCCTGTATCTTCATACTCTCAGCCATATTGAAGTCAACGAGGTACTTTCTGACTATATCCTCGCTTATCTCGTCGCCTGCTACCGTAGCCATAGCATAAGCAACGATAGCGCCGTCACGGGCAACCGCAATATCCGATGTTCCTGCGCCGATATCCACAAGAGCAATGTTGATAAGTCTTATCTCGGGAGGAATGATAACATTCATAGCGGCAATAGGCTCAAGAG
>JAEDNF010000223.1 GCA_016302655.1 Oscillospiraceae bacterium
ACCGTAACGGTTACTCCGCTTTTGAGTACATTTGAGGCATTTTCTGCGCCGTATATCACGGGTATATCAAGCGAAAGTCCCACTACTGCGGCGTGACAGTCGGGATCGCTGTTTTCCACTACTATTCCTGCTGCACTTTTCAATACCGACATTATGCGGTTTGATGTATCCGGTATTACAAGTATCTCGCCCGAATGACACAGTTTTATTGCGTCTTCTTCATTCTTGCATACACAGATTGGAGCTGTAACGGTCTTTGCCGTTACTCCTTTTCCTTTAAGAAGAACATCTCCGACAATATGCACCTTCATCATATTGGTAGTTCCCGATACGCCTAAAGGCAGTCCTGCTGTTATTACTATCAGGTCGCCGTCGGTGAGAAGACCTTCTTCCATCGCCCTGTTTACCGCATGGTTAAACAGAGAATCGCTGTCGTTCATCTCTTCTGACTTTATCGGCGTTACGCCCCACGACAGATTAAGCTGACGCTGTGCCCTCTCGCTTGTGGTTGCGGCTATTATCGGACAGGTAGGACGGTACTTTGACAGTGTTCTTGCCGTTCTTCCTCCCTTTGTTACGGTAAGGATAGCCGTTGCGCCGAGATCTATCGCTGTCGTTACCGTTGCGTGAGCTATCGCATTTGTTACATTGGGTACACCCTCGTTTTCTCTTGCAAAGAAGCGCTTGCGGTAATCAATATCCTGCTCTGTTTTTACAGCTATTGCTTTCATTGTCTTTACCGCTTCTATCGGGAATGCTCCTGCGGCTGTTTCTCCCGACAGCATAATTGCGCTGGTTCCGTCATAGATAGCATTTGCTACATCTGTAGTTTCTGCTCTTGTGGGGCGGGGATTCTTTATCATAGAGTCAAGCATCTGCGTAGCGGTGATTACCTGCTTGCCTGCATTATAGCCCTTGTGGATAAGCTCCTTTTGTATTCTCGGTATCTCAACAAAAGGAATCTCAACGCCCATATCTCCTCTTGCTACCATTATTCCGTCGGCAACACGGAGTATATCGTCAATATTGTTGACGCCGTCCTGATTTTCTATCTTTGCTATTATGCTTATATCCTTGCCGCCGTTTTCGTCAAGGAGCTTTCTTATCATTATAATATCTTCATCACAGGTAACAAAGCTTGCGGCTACTATATCAAAACCTGTTTTTATACCGAATAAAAGGTCGCTCTTGTCACGCTCGCTGAGATACGGCATCGAAAGATGTATGCCGGGGAAGTTGCAGCTCTTGTTGGGCTTCAGCATTCCGCCGTGTATAACTTTACAGCGGATGTCCGAGCCGTTTTCTTTGCGGTCTATCTCGGTGACTTTAAGTTCAAGCAAGCCGTCGTCTATAAGGATAGTAACGCCCGTTTCAATGTCATCCGCAAGATTCTGATAATTGATAGAAGCTCTTGTCTCATCGCCTTCTACATCTTCGGTAGTGAGAATATATTCACTTCCGTTTTTAAGCTCGACCGGCTTTCCGTCCTTAAAGCTTTTTATACGCACCTCGGGACCCTTTGTATCAAGGATTGTGGGGATGGGAAGACCCAGCTCTTTTCTTATTCTTTCAACCTGGTCATAACGCCTTTTATGGTCTTCGTGCGTACCGTGAGAAAAATTAAAACGGGCACAGTCCATACCGCTTTTTATAAGCTCACGGAGTATATTATCGTCATCGGTAGCAGGACCGAGCGTACAAACTATCTTTGTCTTTTTCATATTGATCCTTTCTAATGCTGTCTATATACTTATTTAGAATATACCGCCATTCAGTCGGTTTCTGTCTCAGTATAACATTTTTAAACTGCGTTGTCAATGTAAAAAAGCCAATAACAGATTCATTTACAAAAATTTTACAAATGCTTCTCTTTTTCCTTTTTTTCTTGACACAAAGGCAATAATATGGTATTATAATCTTAATTATTCTTTTTTGCAAAAATCGCAGTTTTTTGTCGTATATTTCAGATTTACGATTGTTATTTTTTTACCTTATTGTGATATTTTAAAGAGGTGTGAAAATGAGTTTTTACAATTCCTTTGAGGAAATATTTGAGGAGATGAAAAAGAGGCTTACTCTTACTCCTACGGCTATGAAGCTGTGGATAGAGCCGTTAAAGCCGCTTAAACTCAATAACAATCATGTTTTACTGTATGTTGAGAGCCGTTTTTCAAAGGATATGACTACGGCTAATTTTAAGAATATAATGGAAGAGGCATTCAGCGACATTCTCGGCTTTGATGTTGATGTAGAGATACTCTGTTCGGAAGAGCTGAATATGGAGCAGAAGCTGAAATACGGCGTTGAGTCTTTTGTTGATTCTTCTCCCAAGGAATTACAAAAAGAGCTTGAGGACGATGATATTGTAAGCACGAGGCTTAAGAACAGCGAGCTTGCAAGCAATTATCAGCATACCTTTGATACCTTCATAGTCGGCGATAACAACAAGCTTGCTTATGCGGCGTGCAAGGCGGTAGTACAGGAACCCAGCACAAGATATAACCCTCTTTATATATACAGCGAGCCGGGACTTGGTAAAACACACCTTCTGTCAGCGGTAAAAAGCGAGATGGAAAAGCTTCATCCCGAAATGAATATCATATACACCACTGCCGATAACTTTACCGACGACTATGTAAGCAATCTCAGAACCAAGAGCAACCTTGAGTCTTTCAAGCAGAAATACCGCAGCTGTGATCTGCTGCTGATAGACGATATTCAGTTTATGGCAAATAAAAGCGAGACTCAGCAGGAGCTGTTCCATACATTCAACAGCCTTTATAATCAGAATAAGCAGATCATATTCACTTCGGACCGTCCTCCAAAAGAGTTAAACGGTATTGAACAGCGACTTATCAGCCGTTTTGAACAAGGTCTTCTTGCAGATATAGCTGCGCCGGAATATGAAACAAGAATAGCAATTATCAAGCGTAAGGCTGAGCTTTACGGTATGAATCTGTCGGATTCGATAGTTGATTTTCTTGCGGACAAGCTGAAAACAAATATAAGACAGCTTGAAGGTGCAATTACAAAGATAAACGCCCTGACGCTTGTGACAGGCTCTACGCCTACTCTCAATATGGCACAGCAGGTAGTGCGTGATATACAGTCAAATCACGAACCTATACCCCTTACGGTAGAAAAGATAATCGCCGAAGTAGGTAAGATTTACAGCGTTACTCCGGAAGATATGCGCTCTCAGAAGCGTTCTTCCCAGATAA
>JAEDNF010000013.1 GCA_016302655.1 Oscillospiraceae bacterium
AGATACCTCATAGTTAAAGTCAACATGACCGGGAGTATCTATAAGGTTAAATATATAGGTTTCACCGTCGTCGGCTTTGTATTTTAGCCTTACCGCACGGGCTTTTATGGTGATACCACGCTCACGCTCAAGCTCCATATTATCAAGTATCTGTTCTTCCATCTCGCGCTGTGCGACCGTTTCGGTCTGTTCAAGAATTCTGTCTGCGAGAGTAGACTTTCCGTGATCTATATGAGCAATGATACAGAAGTTGCGTATCTCCTGCATATAACTGTTATCAGACAAGTTAAAATTCCTTCCTTATAGTAGAATTGTTCATTTCATTAAATTATAGCATAAAACGAGAAAAAAAGCAAACTATATTTATACATTTCAAAATAAACCGAAAGGGGAATGATAATGGGAGATATGCTGACTTACGAAGCGGTACAGTTAAACAAACTGCATAGTGAAGAGCTTAAGCTTAAAAAGCAATATATTGCTTATTCGGAGCAGACTACCGATGCACAGCTAAAGGAAAAGCTTCAGAAATGCGCCGCTGTTCACAGCGGTAACATCAGTATTTTAGAGAAACTGACAGGTAAAACAGATGAATGATGAGAATATAGTAAATGAACTTATAAAAGCCGAAAGCATTCTTGCACAGAGTTATGCCTTTTTGCTTTGTACGGCTGTGAACAGCGAAATAAGGACAAAACTCGGCTATAATCAGCGTGGAATAAACGAAGCGGCTTCATATATGCTGGATGAACTGACTGCAAGAGGATGGAATATTTCAAAAGGCGTTATAAACAATCGGAAATAATTTCAGAATAATTTAAGTTATTCACTCTTTCTGCCGATATAGATATAGAAGGGGTGATTTTATGTCCATTGTTAATACAAATTACAGTAACGAACCTGCATACAAGGTTAGCTCAGCCGAAAAGCCGGAAAAATCCAAAGAAAGCTCGACCATTAAGCTCAGCACCGAGGCGCAGGAATATCTTGAAAAGCTTAAAAGTAAATTTTCCAATGTTGATTTCATTGTTGCCGATTTTTCTTCCGACGAAGAAGCTCAGAAGTATCTTGATAAAGGAAAAGGCGAGTATAACTGCGTTATAACTCCCGAAACCATTGAAAAGATGGCTAAGGATGAAGATGAACGGGCTAAGTTTGAAGGCATAATAGAAAAAGCTATCGGCGAACTTCCTCAGATAAGAGAAGAACTCGGAGAGGACTCCGAAAAAGTTACAAAGCTCGGTATAAGTGTTGATAGTGAAGGTAATGTATCGTATTATGCACTTATAAAAGAAAGCCTTAAGAAGAACGAGAATGTTGAAAAAGCCAAAGAAAAGGCTGCCGAAAAGCGTGCGGAGGAAGCTAAAAAAGAAAAACAAGAAGAATATGAAGAACGGCTTGTTTCGGCTTCTTCTGTTGAAGAACTGATTAAATTGATAAAAGCCGCATATTCGGACAAGCAGGATGACCGCTTTGAAAAGAGCGACAGCAATGATGACGCTCTGAAAATCGACAGAGTTGAGTTTGGTTCGGGCAAAGCTGCTACGCCGTATGAAGAGTATGTTCCTACAGCTGCGCCGGAGGAAAAGCATCCTTTTGATTTCAAGGCATAAGTTTTTATTGAATTTAAGGCTCTGACAGTTTTTTGTCGGAGTCTTTTTGCTTTATTAATAATAAACTCTTTACAATGAAATAAAATAGGTGTAAAATATCAGTAACAGCGAAAGGAGTGCTTAGTATGAAAAAATGCCTGATAGTAGTAGATTATCAGAATGATTTTGTGATCGGTTCTCTCGGATTTGAAAAAGCTAAAGAGCTTGAGCTCGGTATAGCAAATAAAATAAACGCATATCACCTTGCAGGAAATGATGTCATTTTCACTCTTGATACGCACTATGATGATTATTCGGACAGTTATGAAGGTAAGCATCTGCCGATTCCTCATTGCATTGAAGGAACAGACGGTCACAAGCTTTACGGAAGTGTGGCTGAATGTGTTGACGATAACGACATTGTTTTCAGAAAAAGCGTGTTCGGTTCGGACGCAATGTATGAATACTTAAAAACGGCTTGCTACAGCAGTATTGAGCTTGTCGGAGTAGTTACCAACATCTGCGTTGTGGCAAATGCCGTTCTTGCAAAGACGGCGCTTCCCGACGCCGATATTATAGTTGATTCGGCACTTACTGCTTCAAACGACGAACAGCTTCATAAAGCGGCTCTTTGTACAATGGAAAGTATGCAGATAATCATTAAGTAAGGAGATAATATGAACTACGACAACTTAACTATGCTGTGCGATTTTTACGAGCTTACAATGTCCAACGGATATTTTAAAAACGGCTTTTATAAACGCACAACCTATTTTGATGTTTTTTTCAGAAATGTACCGGACAACGGAGGATTTGCTATTGCGGCAGGTCTTGAACAAGTAGTCGATTATATCGAGAATCTTCATTTTTCAAAAGAAGATATAGATTTTTTACGCAGTAAGAAGATTTTTGATGAAGAATTTCTTGATTATCTGAAAGATTTCAGATTTACGGGAGATATTTATGCTGTTCCTGAGGGTACGCCCGTATTCCCCCACGAACCTATTCTTACTGTAAAAGCGCCTGCAATTGAGGCTCAGCTTATAGAAACTTATGTTTTGCTTGCTATAAATCATCAGTCGCTTATAGCAACAAAAGCAAACAGAATAGTAAGAGCCGCTGAGGGAAGAACCGTGCTTGAGTTCGGTTCAAGAAGAGCTCAGGGTGCAGACGGTGCGGTTATAGGCGCAAGAGCCGCATACATTGGCGGCTGTGCAGGTACAGCCTGTACGCTTACCGATGAAAAATACGGCGTACCGGCAGGCGGTACTATGGCTCACTCATGGGTACAGATGTTTGATACCGAGTACGAGGCGTTCAAAACATATTGTGAAATATATCCTGAAAATGCGACGCTCCTTGTTGACACATATAACACTCTTAAGAGCGGAATACCTAATGCAATAAGAGCGTTTAAAGAGGTTCTTTTGCCCAAAGGTATAACAAATTGCGCTATAAGACTTGACTCAGGCGATATTTCTTATCTATCAAAAAAGGCAAGAAAAATGCTTGATGAAGCAGGACTTAACGACTGTAAGATTGTAGCTTCAAATTCTCTTGACGAGTATCTTATCCGTGACCTTGTCATGCAGGACGCCAAGGTTGATATATTCGGCGTCGGCGAAAGGCTTATTACCGCAAAAAGTGCGCCTGTATTCGGAGGCGTTTATAAACTGGTGGCTGTTGAAGATGAAGACGGCGAAATAATACCTAAGATAAAAATAAGCGAGAATATCGCAAAGATAACAAATCCTCATTATAAAAAGCTGTATCGTTTTTATGACAAAGAAAGCGGTAAAGCTATTGCGGATGAGCTTTGTATTTATGACGAGGAGATCGACGATACAAAGCCTCATACTATTTTTGATCCCGAAGCAGTTTGGAAATCCAAGACTCTTACCGGTTACACGGCAAAGAATCTTCATATAACCGTATATAAAGACGGCAAGCTTGTATATAAGCTGCCCGAACTTAATGAAATCAAGCAGTATTGTGCCGAACAGATTGAAACATTATGGGATGAAGTCAAGCGTTTTGAGAATCCGCATACCTACTATGTTGACTTATCCAAGCGTTTATGGAATGAAAAATCAAGACTGCTTTCAGAAGCGAAGAATTCAAACTGATATAAGGAGAAAACTTATGAAAAAAGGAACTGCGCTTTTACTATGTGCATCAATGATGATTTTAGCGGCAGGCTGTGCAGACAATGCATCATCTTCGGCAAATCCCGATACAGAAAGCGTTAATTCATCACAAGAATCATCTTCCGATATTAATTCTGTTATATCTTCGGATGATTCTTCCGAAACTTCCGCTGTTACTTCAGCCTCAGAATCTTCCGAATCGAAACCCGTTACAGCATCGGAAGACGGTTTTAAGGTTGACGGTACAAAGCTTCTTGACCCAAACGGCAATGAATTTATAATGAGAGGCATCAATCATGCGCACACATGGTATCTTAAAGAAGATACTACAGCAATCAAGGCTATCGCAGGTACAGGCGCAAATACTGTCAGAATAGTGTGCTCTGACGGTCAGCAGTGGACAAAAGACAGTCAGGAAATGCTCGAAACTGTTATTGAACTGTGCATTGACAATGAAATGATAGCTGTAGTTGAAGTGCATGACGCTACGGGAAAGGATGACATATCTACACTCCGTCATGCAACGGATTATTGGATAGAGATGAAGGATGTTCTTATCGGCAAAGAACAGTATGTAATTCTTAATATAGCAAATGAATGGGCTGGCAGTTGGGACAGCACTCTCTGGCATGACGGATATATTGAAGCAATTCCGAAGCTGAGAGAAGCAGGTATAAAAAATACTTTGCTTGTCGATGCAGGCGGCTGGGCTCAGTATGCAAAATCCATTCACGATTACGGCGAGGAAGTATTTAATTCCGATCCCGATAAAAATACTATGTTTGCTGTTCATATGTATGGTACAGCAGGAAAGAACAGTCAGACTATAGAATATAATCTCGGTAAAGTCACGGAAAAAGGTCTTTGCGTTATAGTCGGGGAATTCGGTTATAATCACACAGACGGTGATGTTGATGAAGATTATATAATGGAATACTGTCAGAATAACGGAATAGGATATCTCGGCTGGAGCTGGAAAGGAAACAGCGGAGGAGTAGAATATCTTGACATAGCGAATGCGTGGGACGGTTCTGTTCTTTCCTCTGATTGGGGAGAGAAGCTTGTTAACGGTGAAAACGGAATCAGAAAAACTTCCGTAAAATGCAGTATATTCACAGCGGAGCAATAAAATAAATGATATTTAAGACATTTGACAGACTTTGCGACGATGCAAAGAAAATTCGTACCGAAGTATTCGTGGAGGAACAGGGCTTCAGCGTAGAGTTTGACGATATCGACGATATTGCTGTTCACATAGTCGGATACGATGATGGTAAACCTGCGGCTGTATGCAGATATTATTACGACAAAGAACATAATTCGTATATGATAGGCAGAATTGCGGTAAAAAAGGAATACAGAGGAAAACACTACGGCAATGAGATATTATCCTTTGCCGAGAAGCAGATTGCCGCAGAAGGCGGAACAAGTGTCGCTCTTTCCGCACAGGTACGTGCGTCGGAATTTTATGAAAAAAACGGATATATAAAAGAAGGCGGTGAATACTATGATGAATACTGCCCTCATATCCTGATGCGAAAGAAGCTTTATGAAGTATAATAAGGTGCAAATCAATGACAGATATTATTGAAGCAATGAAACAGCGTCACGCAGTAAGAGAATATGACGGTGACAGAAAAATTGAACAGGATAAACTTGATATTTTGAACGAAAGAATATCTTCAATCAATAGAGAAAGCGGTTTGCATATACAGCTTGTTACCGGCGAGCCTAAAGCGTTTGACGGATTTATGGCTCATTACGGAAAGTTTTCAGGTATCACAAACTATATTGCTCTGATTGGCAAGAAGGGCAGTGACCTCAACGAGAAATGCGGATATTACGGCGAACAGCTTGTTTTGCTTGCCACACAGCTCGGTCTTGACACCTGCTGGGTTGCTATGTCTTATGCAAAGGTGAAAAGTGCTTATGATATAGCAAAAGGCGAAAAGTTATGCTGTGTTATTTCTCTCGGATACGGCAAAACACACGGTATTCCTCATAAGAGCAAGACGGCAGAAGAGGTTGCAGTGATAAAAGAAGATACTCCGAAGTGGTTTATAGACGGTGTAAATGCGGCTTTGCTTGCACCTACTGCCATGAATCAGCAGAAGTTCGGTTTTATGCTTGACGGTGATAAAGTTATTGCTAAAGCAGGCAAAGGAATCCTTACGGATATAGATCTCGGTATAGTAAAATATCACTTTGAAATAGGAGCAGATAAAAAGATTTTTGATATGAAATAGATGTATCTTATACATAATATTTACATTTTATTCGTATAAAATACATTTAGTTTAGCCCAAAAAGCCACTTTCAATGAAAATAAGTCCGATTTCACAATCTTCCCCACAAATCTGTTAATTTATGATATGATTATTTTGGGAGATTTTTCAATCATTTTTCGATTGTGAAAGGAAATACAAGATGTTTACCTATGGTTACATTAAAGAGGAGTACAATGAAACGGATACCAACCATAAATATGTATACGGTATAGAACTTTGTTGTGAAAAGGAAGGAGAACTTGTAAGGCTGAATTACATATCATCTGTTTTTACCGATGAAGTCAGCGCAAAATCATTTGTTGAGCTTTGCAACAGACTTGAGCTTTCGCCGGTACATTTTTATGACGCTGTTGAAGATGCGGTATGCTTATAAAATTTCTTAACTTCATTTTGTATTTTTGATCCTGCGGTTTTCGCAGGATTTTTTTATTTCATAGCCGAATATTACAAATGTCATATAAAGATTTGCCTTTTGTAACTGTTAATCTGATTCAAGCTGATGTATAATCTTTATAGTGACAAGGATATGTACACTTGAAAGGAGAGCAAATATGATATTCGCAAGCATAAACAACCTGGTCAAGAATTACGGCAACAACTGTGCGGTTGATAATCTCAGCTTCAATGTTAACGAAGGTGAGATATTCGGACTGATCGGTCCCAACGGTGCAGGTAAATCAACAACCATAAACATTATCACAACTCTTGATGAAATGACTTCAGGCAGTATCACAATAAATGGTATGGATATTGCCAAGAACAGAAGTGAAATAAGAAGGATAATAGGCTGTGTGCCGCAGGAGATTGCTGTTTATCCTTATCTTACCGCAAAGGAAAATGTTGAGTTTTTCGCTTCTCTCTACGGTCTGAAAGGTGAAGAGCTTCACAAGAATGCTATGACAGCACTTGAGTTTGCCGGACTTGCAGACAAAGCCGATATGAAACCCAAGAAAATGTCGGGCGGTATGAAGCGCAGACTAAACATTGCCTGCGGCATTGCTCACAGACCGAAGTTAATTGTTATGGACGAGCCTACGGTAGGCGTTGACGCTCAGTCAAGAGAGCATATAATGAGCTCTATAAAGAAGCTCAGAAACAGCGGTGCTACAATTATATATACATCGCATTATATGCACGAAGTCGAAGAAATCTGTGACAGGGTAGCTATTATCGATAAAGGACGGCTTGTTGCGGAAGGTACTCAGCAGGAGCTTATAACGATGATCACAGACAGCTGTACCGTATGCATTACTACTAAGCAATGTGACAGTTCAACACGCACTACTGTAATTAATTCGTTATCTAATCTTCCGGATGTCAACAGAGTATCTTTTGAAGATAACTGCATCAGCGTAGATATCAGTATCAATTGCAACGATATCTCGCATGTTATAAGCGAGCTTGTCAGACTTGAAATCCCCGTACTCGAAGTGAATACCGAAAAGCCTGATATGGATTCGGTTTTCCTTTCGCTTACCGGTCACGAAATACGATAAGGAGTTCGGAATATGTTCAGTATAATTATAAAGGAGATAAAGGAGTTTTACAGAAGCCCTGTAAGCTTATTCATGGCAATAGTGTTTCCTGCGCTTCTTGTATTCTTTTTAGGCACTATGCTACAGAATCTTGATGTCTCCGATTGGGAAATAGGCGAAATCAATATTCAGTACAGCGCTTCACAGGCTGATGAGATAAGCGCAAAATCATTCGACGATTTTTTATCGGGTATTGAAATGGTAAAGTCCGAAAAGAATGATAATAAATCAGAAGCTCTTGAACTTACTGATAAAGGGGAAATTAAAGCATATATAGAGCTTAATAACGGTGAGATAGTATTACACACAGGAGATGACGGTGTTGCTAACAGGGCGCTCGTATCTTTGCTCAATTCTTACATAGCAATGTCTGATACGTATGTTAAAATAGCTATAAGCGATCCTGCAATGCTTAATAATATTGCTTCAATTGACACCGATAAATCTTATGTTGAGCAGGACGGACTCGGTCTGAACCGCAGTATGCTGGATTATTACGGCGTTTGTATGGCTGTAATGATGATATTTATGAGCCATATAATTATGGGCTGCGAGACATTCAAGGATGAACAAAAAATGTTTACAATGTCAAGGCTTGTTACCTCTCCTCTCGGAAAGATGAAGCTGTTCTTCGGCAAGATGCTTGGACTTCTTCCTTCAGCCGCATTTTCAAATCTCACTATAATGGTTTTATCATCGTATGTATTCGGAGCCCACTATTGCGATAACTTTGGCGGCAATCTGCTGTTGTTCGCAATGCTGACCTGCTGTTCAATGGCCGCTATTGCAATAGGCATACTGATAGGCTTTGTTATTAAAGTTCCGGCTACAGGAATAGTAATGCCGTTTGCCTGGGCGATGCTGTTCTTCTCAGGCTCATTCTCAAAAGAAATATTCTTTGAGGGCTTCAGTAATAACCTTCCGCCTTATCTTGTACAGCAGGCAGCATTCAATCTTACTCTCTATAACGATGCAAGTAAGGCGATAATAGTAATTTGTGTGGCTCTTGCTATAACCTTTATTGCTTCCGGTGCCGGAGCAGCAATATTTTCTAAAAAAAGAGCAGTCTGAAAGGAGAGAACTACTTTGAGTAATATAAAATCCGTATTCTTAGGAATGATGAGAAGGCTTAAAGTTGCGTTGGCAGTATCTTTACTTGTAGGTTTATTCGGTATAGTTCTTTATTATCTCGGCAGACCTATCGCACAGCTTTACAATGCTGATGATAAAATAGATGTTGCTCTTATTGACAACGACAAATCTGTACTGTCTGAACAGCTTAAAATTTACCTCAGCGAAAAGGTAAATATGAATATCGAAGAAAATGAACCGGAAAAATTTCAGGAAAAATTGATTAATCGTGACATATCTGCTATAATAGATATACCTTCGGGACTTCAGGAGGATATGCTAAGCGGAAAAAGTGCTGTAATCAATACAACTACGCTTGATGATTATGAGAACGGAGCTTATGTCAGCGTATATATCGACAGCTTTATGAGAAGCGCAGACACCGCCGCTAAGGCTGCCTGCGGTGATTCGGATACTTTTTCGGATATACTTACATCGACCGCTTATGAAACTAAGCTTTCTACAGTAAACGCTGTTGTTTCAGACCGTGAAGAAGATTTTGTAGCTGCGGGCTTCTCGTTCGCCGAAGGCTTCATGATGATGCTTGTATCTGCTATCGGCATCTTTATTACTATTGCAGTAATGGATGACAGGCAGTATGGCACTTACAGCAGAATGTGTATATCTTCGGTAACCGGATTGCAGTATATATCAGGTACACTCGCTGCCAGCTCCATTATATCTCTTCTTACGCTTCTTCCGCTTCCGGTATATCTTATTTGTACAGGAGCACAGATCAATATACAGCCTGTAATACTGTTTGTTGTAATAATAGTATATTCTATATTCAACTCAGCACTTGAGGTTTTGCTTGCTCAGCTGATCAACACAAAGCAGGCGCTTGCTACTTTATCAGGATGCATTACAAGCATCGGTGCGCTTCTCGGCGGAGCATGGTTCCCGATTGACCAGTCTGTAGGATTTCTCAAATATCTTTCATATATCACTCCGCAGTACTGGTATGTAAACTTTGTATCGGGAGAAGCAGAACAGCCGCTTATAAATCTGTTGGTACTTGTTCTGTATACTATACTTATTATGCTTTCCAGCGCAGTTTTATTCAGTAGGAAATCATCTGTTGTTAAAGCATAACTGAAAGGAAACTGAATTGTCACTGATATATCTTATATTCAAGCTGACGGCAATCGTTACATACGGTGTTGTCAATGTGTACAATAACAGCAGACCCGGCGATACGGTTATTACCGTACTCGCCTTTTCCTGCTTTGTGATGGTGGAATATCTTCTGTCGAAAAAGATGAAAAGAGATATACCGGCGGCTGTTTGTTCTTGCATTTCTGCTGTGATATGCTTTGCCATATACAGCGACAACCTGGTTTACTATTTATGTTTTGCTGTGATTTACGCAGTTGAAGTTTTCAGTAGGAAAAAATATTTCTGGCAGATTTGCTGTGTACTAATTGCTTTGATATATATTATTCTTAAGCCGCCCTTTGAGAATACGCTCATACTTGCTATCATGCTTATTTTCTTTGTTCTTGTCAGAATTACCGCCCTTCAGCTTGAAGAATGCAGAAATCAGCTTGCTAAGGGCAGAGAAGAGGCGGTAAAGCTAAGCAGGAAGCTATCCGGTTATGAAGAATACACCAAAACCGTAAAACAATCTTCCGCAATAGAAGAACGAAGAAGGTTCTCAGCCCGGATACACGATAAATTGGGACACAGCATTTCCGGAAGCATAATTCTTCTTGAAGCCGCAAAGCTGAACATAAAAAAAGATCCCGACAGCGCCGAGAAATGTATAACTACCGTTACCGAAAACTTAAGAAGCGGTGTTGATGAAATCAGAAAAGCTCTTCGTGAAGAAAGGCCCGACAGCCGCACTATCGGAATCAGCGAGCTTAAAGAGATACTTGATGAATTTAAAGCTACTTACGGAATCAAAACATCCCTTATCATTAAAGGCGATGCCGACAGGATATCGTTTCAGATATGGAATTGTATAAAAGAAAATCTGACAGAAACGCTGACAAATACTTTAAAACATTCATCCGCCGATGAGTTTTCTCTTACAATATCGGTTATGAATAAAGTGATAAGAGCTGAATTTAAGGACAACGGCGGAGGCTCTGACAGTTTCAGAAAAGGCACGGGACTTACAGCTATTGAGGAGCGAACCGTTCTGACAGACGGAAAATGTATATTTCTTATTCAGCCCGACCGATTTTCTGTTGTCAATATTTTTAATATCAGGGAGGAAAATAAATGAAAATTATTATTGCCGATGATGATAATATAATCCGTGAGGGGCTGAAAATGATTATTTCCTCTCAGCCCGACTTTGAAATAGTCGGAGTCGGCTCGAACGGTTCGGAAGCTATCGACCTATGCAGACAGAATAAAGTGGATATTGCTCTGCTTGATATAAGAATGCCTGTTAAAGACGGAATTACTGCCGCTATGACAATGCTTGACGAGAATCTGTGTAAACCGCTTCTTCTCACGACCTTTGACGAGCAGGAGCTTATTGAAAGGGCGCTAAAGGTCGGAGTAAGCGGTTATATTCTAAAAAACACGCCAACTGAAGGGATTTTCAGCGCTCTTCGTACCGTATACAGCGGCGGAACGGTTTTTCAGGAAGACATTCTTTCGTATATCCGTGACGCTGCGGTAAAATGCTACGGAAAGAGCGCAGTATTCAATCTGCTTACAGACAGAGAACTTGAAGTTGTAAAGCTTATTGCAGAAGGATATTCAAACCAGGAAATAGCCGATAAATTGTATCTGTCAAACGGAACTGTAAGAAATTATATAAGCGTTATTCTCGAAAAAACGGGACTTGAGCACAGAACGCAGATAGCGGTAAGATATCTGAAAGGCGATGAATAAACAATATGTATAATATATCCCTGTGATTTTTCTTCACAGGGATAAAATTATACATCAAGTAATTCTGTACAGATATTCGTTGCCTTTTTTACCGACATAATCAATCACTCCGACATATTGAAGTATCTTGATTATAATTGAAGCATCACCGGAACGAATACACTTTCTGAAGTCACGAAGAGTAAACAATTCGGGAAGGTTTTCGGGTAAAAAACAGCGGTAGCTGTCGCTGTCTTCAAGATAAGTCAGCTGCAGAAGGGAAGTCGGTACAGTTACTTTACGGTCGGTCTTTCGCCGTTTCATATCTTTACAGCAATACCGCAGATTTTCTACTGCAATATCCGCAATGCAGATAGTAAGATTAGGGTCGTTAAGATATTGTTTTATTCTGTAAAGCTCAATAAAAAAATCGGTTAAATCATTTGCGGTTACCGTTCTTCCGCTTTTAAGAAGCTCACCGCTTGATTTATCAATATAGTTTAATCTGCTTTTCTTGTGAAATGGATAAACTACAGTAACATGAGACGCTTTCAGAAAAACATTCAGCTTAGGTACAAGATTCTTGAAATTTGCTGTCTGAATTTCAAATATGCCGTTCTCGGTAACAAGATCGGCGTAATAATTCCCGATTTTTATTTCTTTGTCAAACAGGGAAGAGGCGAAGTAGCTTTTCAGGGTGGCGTGAATTTGCTTTTCGTTTAGTACACCAACACCATCTCCGCTGTCAGCTGTGGCTGTACATGAACTGAAACGCTGGTTATCGGGTGTAACTTTTAAAGGCTGTTTGTTATACTGCCATACTGTAACATCGTCATTTGCAATGAATACAGGAACGCCGCTTTGTTCATTTGAGCGTATTACTCCCGTTGAAAGCTTTTTAAGCTCTTCTGAAGCATTTGAAACAGCATAGCTTTTATCGGCAACGGAAAACATAGAAATGTCGTTGGTATTATCACCGAAACAGATCAGTTCATCTGCTCCGAGCATTTCTTTGAGCTTTAATGCGGCATTGGCTTTGGATACATCGTCACGATATATCTCATACCAATATTCATTTATATCGTAAGTATCAGGCTGATAATTACGGGAAAAGCCGTTTTTCATATAAAAATATCCGTCGAGTTCTTCCGGTGGCGTTAACGGCTCTATAAGCGTTATATAATATATGCTTCCGCTGAACAGTTCATCATAATTTTTTGCACAGTAAAGCCTTTTATCTCCGGCTCTATCGGCAAGATAGCGCTTAGTTCCTTTATTCAGACGCTCTTTAAGATAACTTACACGCTCGTTATTGCCTATTACGGAGTAAACGAGCAGCGATTCTTGATGTTCACAAAAGAAATCTTTTAGGAACGATACTGCTTCATCGGAAAAGTAGTGCGATACAAGTCTTTCCTTTGTAAGTGGATTTATTATAAATGCGCCGTTATGCGTAATAACAGGAAGCCTGAAATTTATATCGTTGACTTTAGGAGCCGCAGAATGAATGGATCTTGCGGTAGCATAGCTTATAGCTTTTCCGTTTTCTATTTCTTTGTTCATAAGTGCCGCAGTCAGTTTTCCTGTCTGCGCTTTATGGTCGAGAAGCGTACCGTCAAGGTCTGTTAAGTATAGTTTCATTTCTTCACCCCGATTGATTATATATATCTATAATAACAGAAAAACTTTATCAATTCAAGAGGTTTGTCTATATTGCACAAAATGCGCAATCAAAAGTCGGCAATAATTAACTTTCTTTTTTTGATAAAAAATTATCAAACCTCTTGATAAAGAGAGAAAAATTTTGTATAATATAAAGGTAGAAATTTAGCAGATGCTATGCAGCTGCAAAAATTCAAAATTTTTAGGAGGAATATTCCAATGTCAGTTAAAGTTGCTATTAACGGTTTCGGCCGTATCGGTCGTCTTGCATTCAGACAGATGTTTGGTGCAGAAGGCTATGAGGTTGTTGCTATCAACGATCTTACCAAGCCCTCAATGCTTGCTCAGCTTTTAAAGTATGATACAGCTCAGGGCGGCTACTGCGGCAGAATAGGTGAGAATCTTCACACAGTTACTGCTGATGATGAAGCAGGTACAATCACAGTTGACGGCAAGACACTTAAGATTTATGCTATGGCTAAGGCTAACGAGCTTCCTTGGGGCGAAATCGGTGTTGATGTAGTTCTCGAGTGCACAGGTTTCTACTGCTCAAAGGAGAAGTCACAGGCTCACATCGATGCAGGTGCTAAGAAGGTTGTTATTTCTGCTCCCGCAGGCAACGATCTTCCCACTATCGTTTACAGCGTAAACGAAAAGACTCTTACAGCTGATGACAAGATCATCTCTGCTGCATCCTGCACAACAAACTGCCTCGCTCCTATGGCTAAGGCTCTTAACGATTATGCTCCTATCCAGAGCGGTATCATGAGCACTATCCACGCTTACACCGGCGACCAGATGATTCTCGACGGTCCTCACAGAAAGGGTGACCTGCGTCGTGCAAGAGCCGGTGCTGTGAACATTGTTCCGAACTCCACCGGTGCTGCAAAGGCAATCGGCCTGGTTATTCCCGAACTGAACGGCAAGCTGATTGGTGCTGCACAGCGTGTACCTACTCCTACAGGATCTACAACTTTGTTAGTTGCTTCTGTTGAAGGAAAAGTAACCGTTGATGAAATCAATGCAAAGATGAAAGCTGCTGCTAACGAATCATTCGGATACAACGAAGACGAAAT
>JAEDNF010000014.1 GCA_016302655.1 Oscillospiraceae bacterium
ACTATACCTTCGATTCCTGCAAGCCTCATACCCATCTGCGTATCTGTGTTATCACTGATAAGGAAAAATTTCATTATTCTTACCCTCTGATAATCACCGATGCTGTTATGAGAACAGGATAAGTATGGATATCAGCAGACCGTAGATAGCAACACCTTCACCGAGTGCAACGAAGATAAGCGCCTTAGTAAAGTTCTTATCATTCTCTGCTGTTGCTCCTATAGCTGCAGGAGCAGCGCCGCCTACGGCAATACCCGTACCTATTGTTGCAAGACCTGTAGAAAGAGCCGCACCGATATATTTAAGGCCGTCACCGATGCTTAGAGCTGTCTGAGCCGCTTCTGCAGCACCTTCAGCCGACGCAAATGCAAACAAAGGAACAAATATGCTCATCATTATCATAACGCCGATAAACGAGCCTGCGTTTATCAGAATAGCTCTTCTTGTCTTCATCGGCTTACCGTCTTTTCTTCTCTTAAGCATTACAAAGAACGGAATCATGATAAGTGCCAGTGCAAATAAAGGCAGTAAAAATAATAAGATTGTCTTTTCCATAGTTATCTCCTCCTGAAATCAGTTCAGATTAGCCTTAAGCGGCTCAAACTTCTTACCGTCGCTTATATAGAAGCGGCCGAATATCTCATAGAACTCAAGTCTTAATACCTGAATTCCTACTAAAAATCCCTCCATGCCTATTACAAAAGCATTTCCGAGAATCTGTACAATTATCGTTCCCACGCCTCCGTCACCGGCAAGAACGCCTACAACAAGCATCATTCCTGCATGGCTAAGTATAAAACCGCCGACACGAAGGAAGGACATTGTATTGGTAAGGTACGAAAGGCAGGTCTCAAACAGCTCAATAACGCCTTCTATAATAAAGTTACCGACAGATTTCTTTTCTTTTTTACGAACAGCAGTGTTGTCATCGCTCTTGCCGTGTTTTGTAAGCTCTGAAGGCATCTTCATCTTCTCAAAACCAAGACCGGCAAATACTTCATCCGCAGAAGCCTTACTCTTCTTAGGAACAAAGTAAACACCATAAACACTGTCGTCGTCCTCGGTGACAGGTATAAATACAAAACTGTTATTATCTGAGTTCATTAGCTTTTCATAAGCTTCATGAGCCAATTTGCCGTAGACAGCTCTGATAAACTTCATATCGCTGAGTCTATCAAGATCAAGTCTTGCTTTTCTGAGCGTCTCTTTATCAAGCTTGTCAGAAGACTTAATAGCAGCGTCGGCTACTGTCTTGTGACGAATATTAACGACATTATGCTTAATTGAATTTGCGAGCGCATGTGAAAGCGGCTCTTTAAACATCATAATTGCAAGCGGAAGAATGATAAGGCAGAGTATATACGGCATTGTGAACATTTCGATACCAAGCGCAAGCTGAAGCGCCGCCGCAACCACAACCGAAACATACAGCACCATTCCGGTAATTCCGTTAGCACCGAATATAGCAGAAGAATAATCTTTCCGTTTGAAAGACAGCACTATATTCATACTCATTGATATCACTATCATAATAACGCCGATAGCAAGCGCCGCTATAAGCAGATATGTCGATATCTGGAATATGCTCTCGGGCTTTCCGAGAATAGTATACAGCGGTTCGATGTGGAAAAACGGAGTGATAATCGTTTCATTGCCAAATACCGAGCCGTACAGACATCCGAATATTGCCGAACTGATTCCAATACGCTCCATAATAGGTCCAAGCTTTGCCTTTTTCCATTTAGTAAGGATAAATCCGAACAGTGAAATCACAAGTCCTTGTCCTAAATCACCGAACATTATGCCGAAGATAATCATATATGTTATTGCGACATAAGGCGTTGGATCGATTCCGGTATAAGACGGCAGTCCGTACATATTTACAAACATCTCGAACGGGCGGAACAGCCAGTTGTTTCTTAGCTTGGTCGGCGGCTTCATTCTGTCATCGAGGAAGTATTTTTTCTCCTCGACAACGATGTCCGAAACCGACGAGAGATGCTCTTTGAACTTCTTGACTTCTCTTGTGGGAACAAATCCCGCCATATAAAATTTATTATTGATAACCGAAACCTGACTTCTCAGTTCATAGCTGTTGCTTAAGAACACGAGTTTACTGCGTACCTTGATAAACTCGTCCTGTATACGCATCTTTATTTCATTAAGCTGCTCACTTTCAGCCTTTAGACTGCTGTCAAACTCTTTCAGACATCTGTTGAGCTCAGCGGTTGCAACTTCGCCGTCGCCTCTGACAAAATCGGGAAGGTGAACACGCTCAAAATCAAGGCTTGTCAAGATATCGTCAACCTGTACGCTTTCTTCAAACGAACAAAAATACACGCCCCACACATATCCGTCTTTCTCCTCAAGAGGAACAAAGATAAAGCTCTTATCACTATAAAATTCAAGCTTTGTGTAGCTTTCCGAAGGCAATTTTCCGAAACGAACCTTCACATGCTTACAACCAAAAAGATCCTTGAAATCAACATTGATATCGGACAGATTATCGACCTGCCTAAGTACCTGACGGTACTCAGCTATCGATCTGTCAAGCTCCTCTTTTCGCTCAAGGATAGGAAGCACCTCACGCTCAATATCAGAGAAGAACATATCAAAGTCGTGAATGGCCTCCATCTGAACATCGTCATAAGGTACATCCTTAGCCTCGATACCAAGACCGGAGGCAATAACCGATGCTCGTTTAATTAGTCCGCCATAGATATCTTTATCCTTAAGAGTTTTGATCTGTGCGGAGCCATAGGTCATTGCATAAAACGACGGTTCGATATGAAAGCATTTCGTCTCACAACATCGCACCAGCGTTTTATTTACTTTTTTTAATGGTCCGCTGACCGATATCAGTGACATCTTTTCAACTGCCATTATACCATTCCTTTCGCTGTATATTTGCTCTATAATATCAGCATTTTTTCTATTTCAGAGGGTTCAAGTGAATATCTGACTCCTTCGATAACGGTAGTCAGATTTCTGTTTTCTATCATCATCAGTTCTGCAAGCGAATACATTACCACAGATGCGCTTTGCGACAAAGCGAGTCTTCCTTCGTAATACCGCTTATTTGATGTATAGACCGCAGTTTCTATATCAATACCCTCAATATCTGCCACATCCTTGAAATAAGGGAGTTTCAGCAACTGCGGAAGTATCCGTTCATTATCGGCTATTGACAGTACCTGCTCCATAAGGTTTCTGTCAAATCTGCTGTAAATCGGCATTGTATAACGCAGAACCTCCTGCGTATCCATTTTAAACAATCCTTTAAGACGATAGCATATTTTTATATTGTACATATCGCATCTTCGCTTTATGCACTTTTCTGCTTCTTCTCTGTCGCTGCCCGACATATCCTTCTTGATATAATCAAGCAGTGTTGAATAAAGATATTTCGTCAGTTCATGGTCAATCGTAATAATTGGCGGAAATTCCTTAGTTCCTTCGGCAACATGAGCCAGAACATCGTAATAAGGCGTATCCTCAAGCACTGTCAGTATCTCGCTGTATGTCCTTGCCTTTGAAAGCGCAAGAATGTCATACGAGCAGATATCGGTAAGATATCCCGGAAAACCCGGTATAAACAGCTGATATACACCTGCGCCGATGTACATAGCCGCATTGATTATCTGGTTTACTTCTTCCTGCAAAAGCAGAAAGTCATTGAATCTGTTCTTTGTTCCGGGACAGAATTTTCTCAGCTCATCGTATACTCTGAACATCCGATTACGCAGTAGGCGTTCTGCCTGTCCTCTTCTTACGGTGATGTCAACGCCTGAAAAATCTTTATCAAAATCATCATAGCTTTTAAGCTGTGTAACGATCTCACCGACATTTGCTTTAGAGATCAAAGTCTTATACTCATCAAGACCCAGAAGCTTGCCGTACTTAGCTCTTGCTTTGGCTATTACCGCAGCTGAACCTGCCGACATCATATCACCTCCGAATACTTTTATAAATCGGCATTATAAAGCCGATACGATATTACTGAATATCTCGTCAGCCCATCTGCCGCCGTTTTTTGAAAACTCATCGTCAAGGCGCTTTTTCTGAGCATCGCACTCATCGTTAGTAGCATAATAATGCTCTTCTCCGCTGATTTTAAGCTCACTATGGTATTTATCAATGGCGTTGCGCCTGTCCTCTTCGTATTTTATGCGTTCCTGTTCACGAACAGCCGCAGCTTCGGACAGTATGGTGTCAGCTTTTTCTTCAGCCTCAGCCACTATCTTTTCAGCGTGCTTTTCGTATGCGATTATCTCGCTGATAATATCCATATAAGCACAACCTTTCAATATTGCATATAAAATCTAAAATCAAATTTAAGTTTACTACAATTCAGCTGAAAAAACAAGCAAAATAATAAACAAAAAATAAGTGAAAATTTTGTTTGATTATATTCTTGACAGCCTTAATGCAAACTATTTATCCGTTTGTAGCGCTAATTTAAAAGCATAATCATACAAATGGTTCATAGCGAAATATACGAATAATGTCAAAACACCGCAGGTATGACCTACGGTGTCACAAAATCAGTTCTTAAGACTCTGTAAGGGTGCCGGTATGCGACCGCCTCTTGAAATAAACTTAGAAGATGAGAATTTGCTGAGCTTCATTACAGGACCGCTTCCGAAAAGACCGCCAAACTCAAGCGTATCTCCTTCTTTCATACCGATTGCAGGTATAACACGAACAGCTGTCGTTTTCGAGTTGACCATACCGATTGCGGCTTCATCTGCAATTATTGCCGAAATAGTATCAGCTGAAGTATCACCGGGGACAGCGATCATATCAAGGCCCACAGAGCATACAGCTGTCATAGCTTCAAGCTTTTCTATAGACAGCGAACCGCAGTTAACAGCGTCTATCATGCCTGCGTCCTCAGACACGGGGATAAATGCACCCGAAAGGCCTCCTACGCTTGACGAAGCCATTACGCCGCCCTTTTTAACCGCATCATTAAGCATTGCAAGAGCAGCAGTAGTGCCGTGTGCACCGCAGCTTTCAAGTCCTATCTCTTCAAGTATATGTGCTACACTATCTCCGACAGCAGGAGTAGGTGCAAGAGAAAGGTCTACTATACCGAATGGTACTCCGAGCATCTTGCTCGCTTCAGTACCAACCAGCTGTCCCATACGGGTAATCTTGAATGCTGTTTTCTTTATTTCTTCTGCAATTTCGCTGATATTGGCATCAGGCATCTTTGAAAGTGCAGAACGAACAACACCGGGACCGCTTACGCCGACATTAAGAACGCAGTCAGCCTCACCGACTCCGTGGAAAGCTCCCGCCATAAAAGGATTATCTTCAACAGCATTGCAGAAAACAACAATCTTAGCAGCGCCAAAGCAATGATTATCAGCTGTAGCCTCTGCCGACTGTTTTATTATCTTTCCCATAAGCGCAACAGCATCCATATTGATACCTGCTCTTGTGGAGCCGACATTTACCGAAGAACATACATTTGAAGTTTCGGCAAGCGCCTCGGGGATGGAATTGATCAGTTCAAGATCTCCTGCCGCAAAACCCTTCTGTACAAGTGCAGAATAACCGCCTATGTAGTTTACACCTGTGCCCTCTGCCACTCTCTGCAGAGTTTTTGCAAACTTTACAGGACTGCCCTTTGCAGCTGCCGCAAGCATAGAGATAGGCGTAACCGAAAGTCGCTTGTTGATTATCGGAATGCCGTATCGCTTCTCAATTATTTCACCGGTCTCTACATGATGCTCGGCAACACGCATCATCTTCTCGTATACTTTTTCGCACGATTTGTCTATATCGCTGTCGATACAGTCAAGAAGCGAGATACCCATAGTTATAGTACGGATATCGAGGTTTTCCTCCTGTATCATCTTGATAGTTTCAAGAATATCTTTTGAATTGAACATTTAGCTTCTCCCGTATCTGTATATTATATATTGTGCATCGAATTGAAAATATCTTCGTGCATAACATGAATCTGAAGTCCCATATCGCTTCCTGCAGCCTTAAGCTTGTCAGCAAGAACATTATAGTCAACAGAACAAGATGATATGTCGATAAGCATAGTCATAGCAAAAAGATCCTGCATAATCGTCTGCGTAACATCCATTACGTTCGCATTGCACTCAGCACAGATGCTGCTGACTTTAGCGAGGATTCCTACTGTATCTTTACCAATTACTGCTACTACGGCTCTCATAATAATTAACCTCTCTTTTCAGGGTGAATTTATATCTCTTGATATTATACACTACTTAACGGCAAAAGTCAAAACATTTTTAGGAAACAATCGGAATATTAAGGTTAACAGCCGTAATATGTCATATTTTTAAAAAAGCACTTGTAATCGGTCGTAAAAAATGATACAATATAAATATCTATATAAAAAGGTTAATTTCAGTTTTTTCGGAGAGCAGACATTGAACGACAGACTTGGTTTTTTAAGAGATAAATCGAATAAGCTATCGCTGTCCCCCGGAGTCTATCTCATGAAGGACAAAACGGGCAAAATAATATATGTAGGTAAAGCAAAAGCGCTGAAAAACCGTGTAACCACCTACTTTCATGCACTTGAAAGCCATAATGCCAAAACACGCAAGTTGGTCGACAACATATACGATTTTGATTTTATCGTTACTTCAAGCGAGCTTGACGCACTTGTTCTTGAATGCAGCCTGATAAAGCAGTATAACCCAAAATACAACATATTGCTCAAAGACGACAAGGGTTATAATTATATAAAAATAACAAAAGAACCTTATCCGAGAATATCCTATGCGCTTAACTGCAAAGATGAGAAAGCAGAATATCTGGGACCGTTCACAAGCGGATTTACCGCAAAACAGGCGGTAGAAGAAGCAAACCGTATTTTTATGCTTCCCTCCTGCCATAAGGTTTTCCCGAGAGATTTCAGAAAAGAACGTCCGTGCCTTAATTATCACATTAAAAGATGCATAGGCGTTTGCACAGGTAAAATAAAGCAAGACGAATACAACGAAATGATTCGCTCAGCCATTGAGTATATGCAAAACGGCAGTAAAGCAAGTGTTGAACAACTGACCGAGCAGATGTACCAAGCGTCTGAGAACCTCGAATTTGAAAAAGCGGCAAAACTTCGTGACCGAATTAATGCTATTGAAAAAATGAAGGACAGCCAGGAAATATTCTCCGATAAGACCTTTGATTTTGATGTAATAGCTTTAGCACAGAATGTTGAGCTTGCAAGCGTTGCTGTTATGTGCTACAGAGGCGGAAGAATAACCGATAAAGTAAACTTTTTCATAGGCGACGAGTACGAATCGGGACAGATGCTGTCCGACTTTATGATAGGATATTACTCAGAACGCCCTGAGCGTTTGCCAAAGATAATATATCTTGACAAACAGCCTGATGACTCAGCCATACTCGAAGAATACTTTTCATCGCTATGCGGACATAAGGTTACACTTACCGTTGCACAAAGGGGCGAAGGCCTTTCACGCGTACTTCTCGCTAAAAAGAATGCTTCCGAATATCTTTCCATGAAGGTAGGGAGAACTGTTAAAGAAATCAATGCTCTTGAAGATCTTGCAAAACTGCTGGGACTTTCCAAGATACCTACCGTTATCGAAAGCTACGATATATCAAATCTCGGAGAAGACAGCAGAGTCGGCGGAATGGTAGTATACCGCAACGGAAGACCGTATAAGGCAGGATACAGAAAATTCTCCATAAAAAATGTTGTCGGTCAGAACGACTACGCCTGTATGCAGGAGGTAATAAGAAGGCGGCTTCAGCGTTATCTTGACGGTGATGAAAGCTTTGCTCCCCTGCCCGATCTGATACTTCTTGACGGAGGTAAAGGCCATGTCAGTGCTGTTCATAAAGTGCTTGATGATATGAACATTTCTGTAGCACTTTACGGTCTTGTAAAAGACGAAAAACACCGCACGAGAGCGATTGCAGCAGAAGGCGAAGAGATACAGATAAACGCCAACAAAAAGCTCTTTTCGTTATTGACTAATATACAAGACGAGGTGCACAGATTCTCTTTGTCATTCCAGCAGCAAACCCATAAAAAGAAAACTTATGAGCTGGAACTGACAAAAATCAAAGGCATAGGAGAAGCAAAGGCACTGGCTCTCATAAAGCACTTTAAAACAAAACAGGCTTTAAAAGAAGCCACAGCAGAAGAGATAGCAACTGTAGCAAAAATAAAAATTGATAAAGCAAATGAAGTACAGTTGTTTATTCGTGATAATATAATTTAGCTTTACAAAAGAAAGGAAACATAATGAGAGTTATAACAGGAACTGCAAGAGGCAGAAAACTGGTTGCTCCGGAAGGACTGGATGTTCGTCCTACAAAAGACGGAGTAAAAGAAGCAATTTTCAGCGCAATACAATTTGAAACAGAAGGAAGCGTAGTTCTTGATCTTTTTGCAGGATCGGGTCAACTCGGGATCGAAGCTGTAAGCAGAGGTGCAAAGAAGGCTTATCTTGTTGACAGCAGCCAGAATTCAATCAAATTCATAAAGCAGAATGTAGCGCATGTCGGTTTTGAAGACAAATGTGAAATTGTAAATATGCCGAACACGGCTTTTCTGAGAACCGTTAATGACAGGTTTGACATTGCTCTGCTTGACCCTCCTTATGAAAAAGGTCATATTCAGAGAACATTACCTGCGCTTACCGAAAAAATGAACGACAGCGGCGTCATTGTTTGTGAGCATGAACCGGGCTGCCGGCTTCCCGAAGATGTAAACGGCTTTATAATCACAAAGTCAAAAAAATACGGTAAGAGCTGTCTTACTTTTTACAGAAAACCGCAAAACGAAGAAAACGAGGAGTAAAATATGAAGCTTGCAATATATCCGGGCAGCTTTGATCCGGTTACATTCGGCCATCTTGAGATCATTTCAAGAGCCGCTAAGTTATTTGACAAAGTAATAGTGTTGGTTTCGGTAAATCCACTGAAACCGTCAAGCTTTACTATTGAAGAAAGAAAGCAGTTTCTGAGAGAAACTATTGTAGCAGAAGGAATAGCCAATGTCGAGGTCGACAGCAATGAAGGTCTTCTTATTGATTATTTCAATAAGCGCAATGCCGATGTAATAGTAAAAGGTCTTCGTGCTATTTCCGACTTTGAATATGAGTTTCAGATGGCACAGGCAAACAGAAAACTATGCTACAAAGCCGAAACAATATTTCTGACATCAAAGAGCGAATATACTTATCTGTCATCCAGTATGGTAAAACAGATAGCTATGTTCGGCGGCGATATCAGCGATTTTGTTCCCGAATGTATTCTTGACAGGATAAACGAACGCCTGAGGCGTTATTAATCAAAACGAAAGGATGTATGAAAATGAGTATTGATGAAATTCTTGAAGCAATGGACGAGGAGCTTGACAGATCCAAGCATATGCCGCTTACAGGGGGAAAGACGCTTATCGATCCCGACGAGTTCAGAGACCTTATAAAACAGATAAGACTTAACCTCCCCGGAGAGATAAAGCAGGCACAGGCGCTTGTAAATGACCGCAGAGTCATAATAAATGACGCAAAAGCTGAAGCCGAGACTATTATCAGAAAAGCCGAAGAAAAAGCTAAGGCTATGGTATCAGAAGAAGTTATCACAAAGCAGGCTCAGCAGAGAGCTCACGAATTACTTACCGGCGCACAGACTAAGTCAAAAGAAATCCGCAACGCAACTAACGATTATGTTGAGAGTATGCTCAGCCGTGTCGATGAACTTCTTACAGCAAATCTGTCAGATGTAAGAAAAACCCGTGCGGCTTTAAAGAACACTAAATAAAACAGAGGAAAATATTGAGCTATAAAACTATAAGAGCAAGGGCAGAAGCCTCGTTTATCGAAAAAAAGTCCGAATTTATCGGATACATTTCACCTGCCACGACTGAAGAAGAAGCTGTCGGTTTTATAAACGAGATACGCGCAATGCACCGTAAGGCTACCCACAACTGCTACGCATACATACTAAGGCACAACAATACCGCACGGCACAGCGATGACGGCGAACCGGGCGGTACTGCAGGTATGCCTATTTTTGATGTTCTTTCAAAAAACGGCATTACCGATGCGGTATGTGTAGTTACACGATATTTCGGCGGTATACTGCTCGGCACGGGCGGTCTTGTTCACGCATATTCAAAAGGCGCTTCACTTGCGCTTTCAGCTGCAGAAACTGTCACTATGGAAATAGCTGACAGTTTAAAAATATCCTGTGAATACAATATGTACGGAATAGTCAGCTCTACTCTGTCACAGTACGGTGCAGTGATACGGGATACAGAGTATACTGATAGTGTATGCGTCTACGCCGATATAAAATCGGATATTACCGATTCTCTTATTGCAAAACTTATTGACAGTTGCAACGGCAAAATAAGTACAGAAATACTTGCGCACGGATATATGGAGTTCTGATTTTTTAAATTAAAAAAGGACTTTTCGATTTTTTATCAGTATATTATTACAGAAAGGTCGATAAATGAGACCGGATGTCAAATCAAAATAAAGAAAGGGTGAGTTCAACGGATACTTTGCCGCGCACAGTTACAGAAGAGATAGAAAAGGCTACGCTGTCGGAATATGCCTGTAAAAGTACAGACAGCAAAGGAAGAAAAGTATACGAGGTTCCCTGCGATATCAGAACCGACTTTCAGCGTGACCGTGACAGGATAATCCACTGCAACTCATTCAGAAGACTCAAGCATAAAACACAGGTATTCCTTATACCTAAATCCGACCACTACAGGACAAGACTCACTCACACTCTTGAAGTGTCGCAGATAGCAAGAACTATAGCCCGTGCATTACGGCTCAACGAGGATCTTACAGAGGCGATAGCGCTCGGACACGATTTAGGTCATACGCCTTTCGGACACGATGGTGAAAGGACTCTCGATCAGCTTTTCCCGGGACATTTCAAGCATTACGAACAGAGCAAAAGAGTCGTTGAGGTCATAGAAAAAAACGGAGAAGGACTCAATCTTACCGAAGAAGTCATTGACGGTATTCTATGCCACACAAATGCAACAGCAAAAACGCTTGAAGGTCAGGTAGTCAAATTCAGCGATAAGATAGCATACATAAACCATGATATTGAAGACGCAATAAGAGGCGGCGTACTGCGGCAGGAGGATCTGCCCGAAGAGCCTATACGGATTCTCGGCTCAACAAAGAGCCAGCGCATTACCACTCTTATTAAATCTGTCATTGCTAACAGCAAGGACACAATACAGTATGACGAAGTAACAAGGAAGGCTCATGACGAACTGAGAAAGTTTATGTTCGAAAATGTATATTTTGCGCCCCGCACAAATGCTGAAAAAGGAAAAGCTTGTTATATTGTAGAATTTCTCTACAAATACTTTACTGCTTCTCCCGAAAAAATGCCCGAGTTATACATCGGATTTGCACGGCAGTATGGTACAGAACGCGCAGTATGTGACTTTATCAGCGGTATGACGGATGACTTTGCGGTTGATTATTTCAAAGAGCTTTGCATACCTAAGAGTTGGTCTTATTAAGAGGAAGGAAGAATTATGCGTTTATCCGAAGACTTTCTTGAAAGAGTTAAAGAAAGCAATGATATATACGACATAATCTCGTCTTATGTTCCGCTAAAAAAAACCGGCAGTGATTATGTCTGCAACTGTCCTTTCCACTCCGAGAAAACGCCTTCTTGTCATATCTATATGTCGACTCAGAGCTTTTACTGTTTCGGATGCGGCGCAGCAGGCGATGTAATAAACTTTATTCGGCTGTATGAACATCTTGACTACATAGAAAGCGTAAAATTCCTTGCTCAGCGTGCAGGAATACCGATGCCGGAGGACGGCGGTGACGACGCCGCAAAAAAGCGTTCAAGAGTGCTTGAGATGAACCGAGAGGCAGGAAGATTTTATCACAAACTGCTCTACTCCCCCGCCGGCAAGGAAGGTCTTGATTATTTTTACGGCAGAGGGCTTACCGACCACACAATAAAGCTGTACGGACTTGGATTTGCTCCTGACAGCTGGGATTCTCTGAAAAAGCATATGAACGCCTTAGGGTATGGCGATGAAGAAATGACCGAAGCGTCTTTGCTGAATAAATCTACAAAAAAAGAAAGCTTCTACGATTTTTTCAGACACAGGGTAATGTTTCCTTTTTTTGATGTAAGAGGAAATATAGTAGGCTTTTCCGGTCGTATTGTTACAAACGATGATGACAGGAAGTACCTTAATACAAGAGAGTCTATAGTATATAATAAAAGTACATTCCTATACAGTCTGAACTACGCTAAAAATTCAGACGAAAAATCAATGATAATCTGTGAGGGCAATCTTGATGTAATAGCAATGCATCAGGCAGGCTTCAAAAACGCTGTTGCAACCTGCGGAACGGCTATGACCGACTCGCATGCAAGAACGATTGCAAACCTCGGATTCAAAAAGGCTATTCTTGCGTATGACAGCGATGCTGCAGGTCAGAAAGCGACAGCAAGGGCGATGAATGTACTTGACAAGGTAGGCATAACCACAAAGATTCTATCGATAAAGAATGCTAAAGATCCCGATGAATTCATTAAAAAGTTCGGAAAAGAAGCTTTCGATCTTCTTTTAGCCGAAAGTGAATCCGGAATAGATTACGAACTGAACAAACTGCGTATGAGCGTTGATATGACAACTGCGGAGGGCAAATCGGAATATCTGAAAAAAGCTGTGGAGTTTATAGCCAATATAAGCAATTCAATAGACCGCGCGGTCTATATTTCAACTATTGCGCAGCAATGTGATATCAGCAGAGCAAATGTCGATTCTGCAGTCGATCAGATAATACGACATCGTTACAAGGAAAAGCAGAAAGATCAGCGACAAAATATAATCAGCGGGCCGAGAAAAAGGGATAAGATCAATCCGCAGTCAAACCGATATCCGCTTGAAGTGCGTGCAGAGCGAGGTATAATTGCATTTCTTCTCCACTCCCCCGACTATCTGAATCGGATTAACGAAAAACTGGATTCCGATGATTTTGTAACGCAGTTCAACAGGAGGATATTCATAGATCTTACTGCTATGATATCCTGCGGACTATCGAATGACATCACAGTACTTGCCGAAAGATATACGGCAGAAGAAACTTCCGAAATATACAAAATCAAACACGAAAACAACGATCTTCCGTACAGCACTGAAAGACTGAACGACTATATAGCTGTTCTTGTAGCACACAGGGACAAAATGAACGAAAAAAGCGTTACGGATATGTCGGAAGATGAACTCAGAAAATTTGCCGACAGAATTAAGAATAAAAAATCATAATATATATTGAAAGGAATAATGAATATGGCAGACAACAAAATAAACGAGCTTATCAATCACGGTAAGCAAAGCGGAAAACTCACAACAAAGGAAATCACCGATGTCCTTGAAGAGCTTGATTTTGACGCAGATGAAATCAACAGGCTCTATGACGATTTTGAAAACTGCAATATAGAAATCGTCGATGACTTTTCTGCTGATGAGGATCTTGACAGCGCACTTGACTTTTCTGATACAGATGATTTTGAATCATCGCTGTCATCTGACGGCATCGCTATTGACGATCCCGTAAAAATATACTTAAAAGAAATAGGCAGAGTACCTCTTTTAACAGCAGAAGAAGAGATCGAGCTTGCTACCCGTATGGCTCAGGGTGATAAATATGCAAGAAAGCGTCTAAGTGAAGCCAACCTCAGACTTGTTGTAAGTATCGCAAAGAGATATGTAGGCAGAGGTATGCAGTTCCTCGACCTTATTCAGGAAGGAAATCTCGGTCTTATCAAGGCTGTTGAAAAGTTTGACTACACAAAGGGTTATAAGTTCTCTACCTATGCTACATGGTGGATAAGACAGGCTATAACAAGATCTATCGCCGACCAGGCAAGAACAATAAGGATCCCCGTTCATATGGTTGAGACAATAACTAAGGTTAAGAAAGTATCAAGCCAGCTTTTACACGAAAACGGACATGAGCCTACCCCCAAGGAAATAGCAGACAGACTCGGCATATCCGTTGAAAGAGTAAGAGAGATACTCCGCATTTCACAGGATCCAGTTTCACTTGAGACGCCTATAGGCGAAGAAGAAGACAGCCACTTAGGAGATTTTATCCCCGATGAAGACGCTCCTGCGCCGGCAGAGGCAGCCTCAAGAACGCTTCTTAAAGAGCAGCTCAGCGAGATACTCGGAACACTTACCGACCGTGAGGAAAAGGTTCTGAGACTCCGCTTCG
>JAEDNF010000224.1 GCA_016302655.1 Oscillospiraceae bacterium
CAGTATCACAACATATAGTCGCCGCATCCGATGAGCATTGAATATATGCCGAATCTGCACCTGTCCGCATACCTATCCAATTATATTTTACACTAAATTAAAGCTACAGTCAAGCACGAAACGGAAATTCAACGGCGGTAAAGCCGTACCTGTAATCATTTCATCAATTCGGTTTTTCCGTGAGCGAGCATATCGGCAAGAACTGCGGCGGCATATTCAACCGTCATATTTCCTCCGCTGATTATCCCTGCTTTCTGCGCTTTTGTTCCGACAGCATATATTCCCATATCAACGCCGCCGTGCAGACATTGCGAAACAGCTATTGTCACTACGCCTTTGTCCGCCGCCTTACCAAGCTCCTCTGTTATTTCGCAGGGTATGCCGCCTGCTCCGTAGCATATAATAACAAAGCCCCTTATCCCCGATGAAACAAGCAAAGGTATGACGGAAGCGCCAAAATACGGATGCACCGGCAGAACCGCTATCTTATCCCCGTATCCGCACATTGAAGCGTCAAAAGAATACTTTCCGCAAGGCAGTATATCCGGTGAAAGAAGGCAGGGAACTCCATCATTTACAGTGCCGAGCTGTTTTTCTGCGGCTGAAAACGCATCATTGCTTACCGAGTCGGTCTTTGTGCAGTCGCTTCCGAGAAAAATCTTTCCGTCAAAAACAACGCTTACACAGCAAAAACGACTGTCAGCCGCCACCGCAAACGCATCGCCGAAATTTCTCCGTGCGTCGCTGTTCTCGGCAAAAAACGGCCGCTGTGAGCCGGTAAGCACTACCGGTACAGGCACAGATGAAAGCATGACCGATAGTGCGGCGGCAGTATAAGCCATACTGTCCGTACCGTGAGTTATCACTATGCCATCGAAACTTCCTACCGAACCGTCTGCCGCTTCGGCTATGGTTCTCAGCCTTTCGGGCGTCATATCGGTGCTGTCTATATTCATAAGAACTTTCGGTACGATATCATATTTTTCAGTAAGAGAAGGCATACTTAGCAGAATTTCTTTTGCCTGCGTATCCGATGAAGCCGGAGCAAGACCGCTGTCGGAAGGCACGCAGGAGAAAGTTCCGCCGGTAAGAAGCCACAATATTTTTTTCATTTTTTCACCGCCTTATTGCGTTATGCTATATAGTATAACATTTTTCCTCGCCGTAATCAATAACCGCTTTGCCGAACAACAATTCGCAACAATCGACTGTTTGTTACTGGACAATCAACAAAAAATATGATATAATGGTTTAGATTATAGATTAACTGCAAAAAAGCAGCAATAAGGAGGTGTCCAAGGCAGATGACTTATGAAAAGTCCTGCGGCGGTATTGTATACAGAAAATTTCACGGGAATACCGAGATCCTGCTGATAAAACATATAAAATCGGGTTATTGGTCATTCCCTAAAGGTCATGTTGAAAAAGGCGAAACCGAAGAAGAAACGGCTGTGCGTGAGATCAAGGAAGAAACGGGCATAGATGTTTACATCGATCCCGATTTCAGAGAAACAGTGACATATTCTCCACGCAAGGACGCAAAAAAAGATGTCGTTTACTTTGTCGCACGGGCAAGAAATTTCGACTATACGCCTCAGCTTGAAGAAATAGCCGAGATACGCTGGGTCGGAATAGGACAGGCTCACAATCTGCTTGTATACGATAATGACAAGCTGATAGTAAATAAAGCGAAGAGCTTTATTTCACTTATGAAATAATTATTGAATTGTGTTTGAAGTTTTGAGTGTTTGAAAATATCTGATGAAAATACGAAAGGGCTATACTATGACTTACGAACAGGCATATGAGTATATCGGCAATTTCTCAAAATCCGGCGAACCGGTTAAAGATCTGATAAGATTCGTAATTCTGATGAGAATGCTTGGCAATCCGCACAACGAGCTGAAGATAGTTCATGTTGCAGGAACCAACGGCAAAGGCAGCGTATGCGAATATATAAGCAACGCCGTTAAAGCCGACAAAAAAAGCGTCGGCAAATTCACTTCTCCCTATATTGATTGCATTGAAGAACGCATACAGGTAAACGGCAAATATATCTCAAGACCTGCCTTTGCGCTTCTTTGCGAACAGGTGAAAAACGCCGTTGAGCAAAGCGGCTTTGAAGGCTTTTCGCAGTTTGAGATACTGTGCGCTATAGCGCTTCTGTATTTCTATAAAGAGCAGGTATCCGTAGCGGTTATCGAAACGGGTATCGGCGGACTTTATGACTGCACAAATGTTGTGAATCCCGCCGTCAGCGTAATCACTACGGTTGCGCTTGACCATACGGATATTCTCGGAGAATCGCTTACAGACATAACTCATCACAAGGCAGGAATAATCAAGCCGTCAGTTCCCTGTGTAGTTGCTCCCTTGCAGGACAAAGAAGTAATGAGCGTTATAGAAGCCAAGTGCAGAGAGTATAACAGCGAGCTTACCGTGCCGGATATGTCAAGAGTGCAGGTTCTGCATATGGATACGACCGATGTATTCTTCTCCTATAAGGGAATGAACTATCACCTGATAATGTCGGGTGAGCATCAGATAAATAATGCGCTTTGTGCCATAGAGGCGTGCAGAGTACTCGGCATACAGTACAGCAGCGTTTTCACCGGCCTTGAAAAATCCTCGCTTAAGGCAAGAATGGAGTCGGTGACGGCAAACGGCGTATCCTGTATCATAGACGGCTCGCACAATCCGTCGGCAATGAGCGCCGCCGCAAAACTGCTTGCGCTTGAAAAGCGCAAAGTGTACGCCGTTGTCGGAATGATGGCTAACAAGGACTGGCAGACAGCTCTTAAGATAATACTTCCCTGCTTTGAAGATGTCATTTTCGTGGACGGATTTATGCCGGGTTGTGTACCTGCCGCCCAGCTTGCACGGTTTGCAATAGAGCAGGGCGCACGCTGTACCGCCTGCACGTATCTTGACAGTGCAATATCTCAGGCAGTTGCAAAAGCAGGAAATAACGGCATAGCTATGGTCACAGGATCGCTTTATCTTGCTTCTGCGGCAGAAAAAATCATAGTGAAATAAAAATGATCCTGCAGTAAACCTGCAGGATTAGGGCTGTCGATAAACCTATATACAATCAAAAAGGGTTTGTTCGATTCTATCTAATTACTGCTAACTTCAAATGTTCAACATCTCGGGCACGCTATCCGAATTTATAAACTTAGTGTCTGTATCGCGGGAGACACCTAA
>JAEDNF010000225.1 GCA_016302655.1 Oscillospiraceae bacterium
GAAAGATCAAAAATAAGAACTGACCCAATTGTTGACTTTAGCTTTTCTTGTTGCTATAATAATCTTACCCGAACCAATTCGGGAAAAATCAAGAGGAGAATCAGCTATGCCGTATATTAATGTTAAAACGAATGTCAAAGTTTCGCCCGAAAAAGAAGAAGCTATAAAGAAAGGTCTCGGTCTTGCAATAACCGCCATCCCCGGCAAATCGGAAGGTTGGCTTATGGTAGGCGTCGAAGATGAATTCAAGCTGTATTTCAGAGGAACAGACGAACCTGCCGCAATGGTAGAAGTCAGCATTTACGGCAACGCCTCGTCAAATGCTCTTACAACGCTTACAAGCCATATAACAGGTCTGCTGTTTGACAATCTCGGCATATCGACCGACAGGATATATGTAAGCTATATGAGTACACAGGACTGGGGCTGGAACGGCTCAAATTTCTGATATTACCATATAAAAATGCGCCCTTAGAAGTAATTAGCTTCTAAGGGCATTTTTCATATATCCATGTAAAAAAGTCCATGCTTTGTGCAATACCATATCAGACGCCCGTGTGAGTACATAGGTATCCGTGCCTGCAGTTCCCATTCGGGATATTGTCTGAACATCATTATGCTGTTCCCCGTAACAAGCGCAACAAAAGAAATATAATGCTCTCTGCTCATCTCATGAGAAGAAGAGATAAAATAGTCGCTTTCAACAATTTCTACCAATAGCTTTTCACTATCTGACGCTTTTACAGGTGTAGTTTTGTTCAGCTTTTTACCGCAACATGAAACAACTGCGTCGGAAATAGATGTAATAGTATTTCGGCAAGCTGAAGCGGAGTCATTTCCTGCTCTTTACCAGTCTGCAAATAAATTATCCATTGATATGCCCCCTTTGCAAACCTATTATAGCAAAGAAAGCGTATTAACACAATAAACGCTCCGTAGAGTTTATAAAAGCACCTGCCAAACTTCTCAGTTTTGCATCTTTATCTGTTCGCCTTTTATAAGCGGATAGCGTACAATACTGTTTCCGTCAAGATTTTCACGGTGCATATCAACAGCCGTTATCTGATGATTATCATAAGTAGTGTAATAATATATACCCTTATCGGCATTACAGCAGGAAGTGTAAATCGTTATCTCGTACTTCCCTTCTTCGACCTCGCAGCATCCTCTCTGCTGGTCTACCGAACCCAATATATGAAAGAACTGGCTTACGCTTTCGCTCTCGCTGTCGCCCGACACCGAGTTCATTTTTGTAAAGGCTACCCTTACAAATCTCGACTGGGATGATAAATCTCCAGGCAGACCGAGCGCTCCCATTCCTCTGCTGTAGGTCGTAAGCGGCAACTCGGATGAGAAAAGATTCTTCGGCTGTCTTGGTGAAAGATTCATAAAATTGTTAAGCATGAACATTTGCTCGTTAAAGGGAGGATTGTTTGTAAGCACACCTGCAGGATTATCGTATATATTTAAGCCTTTTGCTGTAGCTTCAACTGTTATCGCTTTGTCACGGTCTGCTATTATCCAGTGAAGCTGTGCCACAGGAAGTTGGGGCGAGAACGGCGTATCGGTAAGATTGATTTTATCAAGCAGTGCCTTTGCTTCACCGACATTTGAACATTGCGATAATATCCACGGGATAAACTCAAACTGAGCAATATTATCTCTGCCCTCTTTGGCTTTGTTGTACTTTGCATTTCCGACGAAGTTAAGCCCAGCCATACCGAGACCTTTTTCGTTGATAGCGTCATAATAAAGCGGATAACCGTCTGAAACAAACGCCATACCAATTATTGCATAATGGCTGCTTATTTCGCCCATATTGCGAAATACCAAAGGAAAATTTCTCGGTGTTACCGTCACCTCGTCACCGTAGGAAAACTCGTAGTCAAGCGTTCTGCCGAAATAAAAATCCTTAGTCTTGTATGTTGCCGCAGTACACATGATATTACCTCCGCAAATTCTGTATTGCTTTATAGCTTATAAAGGATTATATCACCGTTTTTCATTCAAGTCAATCAAAACGCATTATTTTCCCGTGAACAAAGAAAGATTGTGGTTTTCATCACAAATGCCGAGAAAAATTTCTTTCGCATTACGGTAACCGTTCGTTTTAAGCTGCTGTTCAAGCCATTTTGAATCCAGTCCCATACGGTGCAGATTTTCATCCAGTATTCTTCCGTCCATTATTACTTCCGTAAAAATCGTATCGGGCGCAGGCATAAGATTCATATCCGAAGGATTAACAGGGCGCTGATCGCAGACCGGTAATATTGACAGCCTGCCGTTATATTCAAACACAGCAGTCTGAATAGAATTTATATCAAAGTACCCTGCCTGTCTGCACATAACCATAAATTCGCTCAGGTCGAGCTTTGCCTTTTTCATATTTTCACGGTACAGCTTTCCGTTATTCATTATTATTGTGGGAGTACCGTTTACATATTTACGCATACGGTGAAATTTGCCGGTAAGGACGCTCAGTAAAAAGGCAATTCCGCCGTAAATCACCATTGCTACAAGCGGCTGCCACGGGTTTTCGAGCTCGGTAGCAAGCTCCGCCGCTATCGAACCTATTGTTATTCCGGTAATATAATCAAAAAAGTCAAGCTGAGACATTTGCTTATGTCCCATCAGTTTTGCTATCAGAAATAATGCCAATACCGACAGCAAAGAGGTAAGTATTACACTAAGAAAATCCATAGATCTGCTCCTTTCACTTGCTGATATACATACTATTTCCCATCTTACAGCTAATATTCTATAGAACACAAATAAGCTGCGTAGAAAACTACGCAGCTTATTGTTTAGATCAGATAAGGTTCAGGCGAAAATCAGTCTTCGCTCTCATCCTTTTTCTTACGCTTACCAAGCAGGATGCTTGCAGCAGCAAGTGCAGCTGAAGCAGAAGCTCCGGTAGCTAACAGACCGTTAAGTCCAACGCCGGTGTCGGGATTCTCACCGTATCCGGAATCTGTACGATCGGGACGCTCGCTCTGAGGTGTTCTGTCATCGAATTCGACTTCATCGCCTCTTACACGGTCGTCATCGGTATCGGTATCCGTGTCAGTATCGGTATCCGTATCGGTATCGGTATCGGTATCCGTATCAGTATCAGTATCTGTATCCGTATCGGTATCGGTGTCTGTATCAGTATCTATGTCCGTATCGGTATCGGTATCCGTATCAGTATCTGTAT
>JAEDNF010000226.1 GCA_016302655.1 Oscillospiraceae bacterium
ACTACTCCCGAGCAGATGAAGATGTTTCTTACCCGACTCGGTTTCAACAGCAAGATGGTGATAACGGGAGATGTAACGCAGATTGATTTGCCCGATTCAAAGCGATCAGGGCTAATTGAAGCAACTCGTATTCTTAAAAATATCGACGGCATAGCAATAAACAGGTTTTCCGAGAAGGATGTTGTGCGTCACAGACTGGTACAGGATATAGTTAAGGCTTACGAGCAATATAATGAAAGAAAGAAAAGCTGACAGCAGGGGAAGTTAAAATGTCTAAAGTTTATATGTCATTCAGAAATAATCAGAAGGCTATCGATGTTCCGAACGGACTTCGTACCGTAATAAGAAAATGCATAGCAGAAACGCTCAGAGTGACCGATTTTGTCGGTGACGCCGATGTTTCGGTTACTCTTGTGGATAATGAAAGGATAAAGAGAATCAATAAGGAGTTCCGTGACAAGAACAAGGTGACGGATGTTATTTCGTTTCCGCTTGGTGCATACGATGAATATGATATAAATCCGGAGAACGGCGCATTTATGCTCGGCGATATCGTTATTTCTATGGAAAAGGCACACGCACAGGCTATAGAATACGGACATTCGCTGATAAGAGAGGTTGGTTTTTTAGCTACACATTCTACTCTACATCTGCTTGGGTACGACCATGAGGACGATCCCGACGGTGAAAAAGTAATGCTGGAGCTTCAGGATCGTGTGCTGAACAACCTGAAAATCACACGGGAATAATTCAGAGGCTATCGTGATAAAAAAACTTGCTCACAGTTTCAGGTATGCGGCACACGGAATATGGTTCTGCATAGCTCATGAAATGAATATGCGCATACACATAGTTGCGACTATGTGTGTGTTTTATCTTGCCCAGTTTTACGATTTTACAAAATCTGAGTTTATATTGCTGATACTTACCTGCGTTGCGGTTTTTTCTGCCGAAATGATGAATACGGCAATAGAAGTCGTTATAGACAAAGTTTCCCCCGGATATTCTGCTCTTGCTAAAGTCGGAAAGGATATTGCGGCAGGAGCAGTATTTGTAACAGCAATTGCCGCTTTAATTATCGGTTTTGTACTGTTCTGGGATATTGACCGATTCAAGCTGATTTTCGGCTATTTTATCGGCGATTGGTGGAACATGGCAATGCTTGTGGCATTTGCCTGCCTGTCATATATGTTTATAATCAAAGGAAAGAAAAGAAATATTAAAGGAAAGATGAATAAATGAATAATCCAAAATCTGTGTTTGTGGCAATTGCAGGTAGACCTAATGCCGGTAAATCTACTCTTACCAATTATCTTGTAGGTGAGAAAATTGCAATAGTCAGCGACAAGCCACAGACTACAAGAACAAGAATAAACGGAGTGCTGACAAAGGGCGAAACACAGTATGTTTTTATAGATACTCCGGGTATGCATAAAGCTAAGAATAAGCTGTCAGATCAGATGCTTAAGTCTATCAGAGAGAGCGTTACCGATGTAGATGTTATACTTATGATGGCTGACGCTACAAAAAAGATTTCTCCCATTGAACACAATCTTATAGATAGTTTTAAAGACAGAAAAACAGACGTTGTCCTGCTTATAAATAAAGTTGATTTAATCAAGGATAAGTCTGAGCTTTTGTCACTTATACAAGAATACAGCGAGCTGTATGATTTTAAGGAAATCGTTCCTATCAGCGTCAGACAGAGGATAGGTGTTGAAGAAATAATGCCTATTATAGACAGATATGTAAAACTGTCGCCTCACTATTTTGACGATGAACTCCCTACAGACCAAGCCGAAAAGGTATGGCTTGCAGAAATAGTCCGTGAGAAGATTCTTCGTAATATGAATGAAGAGATACCTCACGGTACAGCTGTTTATGTTGAGACTATGGAAGTAAGGCAGAAGCCTAACGGGAAAGAGATCGTCGATATCGGCATAGTGATAGTCTGCGAAAAGGCTTCGCATAAAGGCATGATAATCGGAAAGCAGGGTTCGATGTTAAAGAAAATCGGCTCAGAAGCAAGAGAGGATATGCAGGACTATTTCGGCTGTAAAGTCAATATGCAGATATGGGTCAAGGTAAAAGAGGACTGGAGAAACAGAGAGTCTGACATTGCAGATTTCGGTTTAAAAGCTGATTAAAAAGGAGTGGCTGTTCTATGCTTATTACGCTGAAAGGGCTTGTTATCGGACAGCGCAGTATAGGCGAGAATAGCTGTTTTCTTGACCTGTTTACGGACAAGCTTGGTTTGATTGAGGTAATGGCGCACGGAGTGAAAAAAATCGGCGGAAAAAATTCCGGTGCATCATCTCTGTTTGGATATTCTACATTCTGCGTAAATAAAAGTGCAAGAGGGTATACTCTCAACAGCGCTGAGCCAATCTGCAGCTTCTACAACATTTCCAAAAGCATTGAGGCACTTTCTCTTGCCGCTTATTTTGCCGATGTTATCCGCTATTGTGCTACTTCCGAAGAAGAACACGAGGATTTGCTGAGATTTGTCTGTATGACATATTTCCAGCTTGAAAAGCAGAAGCTTTCTCTCGGATTTATAAAAGCGGTGTTTGAGTTTAGGTTTCTTTCGAGGATAGGTTTTATGCCCGACCTTCGTGCCTGTCGTGAATGTTTATGTTATCTTAGCGACACAATGTTTTTTCTTCCATCAGAGGGGGCTATCTACTGTGAAGACTGCTTTGAAGAGCACGGTGAGCTTCATGATAAAAACGCCTTTGCTCTTAATCCTACGCTTCTTCACACTCTGAGGTATGTTGCATACTCAGATACCAACAAAATGTATAAATTCAGAATATCACAGGAAAATGAACGGCTGTTCGGTGCTGTGACGGAATTCTATCTTCTGGCACAGCTGAACAGGTCGTTTTCTACGCTTGATTATTATAAGAATATAAAGCTTGAACAATAAAGGGTAAATCATATGAAAAAGGATTATAAAAAGCTTGAGCTTGACAAGATACTTGATTTAGCTTCACAATGTGCATATTGTGATTCATGTAAAGAACGGATAAAAAAGATAAGACCGTCTTTTGATATTGATACGGTTAAAGCCGAGATAGCAAAGACCGATGACGCATTTACGCTGTCGGCTAAATTCGGCACACCCAGATTCTACAATATAAAAGATATCTGTTTCAG
>JAEDNF010000227.1 GCA_016302655.1 Oscillospiraceae bacterium
GTTGCTTGAACAATTTTTACTCTTAAATATTGTCTAACTTTTTGGGGTCACTTCACATAAGTATAGCGGAGCTTTTTTTATTTAATTCTCGGTATAACAAGCAGTCTGTTGCTTGTATCCGTGGTATGGTCAATTTCATTTATTTTCTTTATCATATCCACATTTGAACTGTATTTCTTTGCTATGCTCCAAAGATCACTTGCTTCAGACCGGCACATATAAATTGACGGCGTTGCTTTTCGGTCGTCAAGCTCATTGTATTCGGCTGAGCATACAAACTGAACCTTACTGCGCACCTGCAAATGGGCTTCTATATTTATTGAAGCATCAACAGTAACATCCATACCGCTTACACTTGGTTTAAGTGAGGTAATACTTGCGTAAGTCCCTTCTATCGTTTCGTTTTCAGCGATTTCTGCGTTTATCTTTGCACTCCCGTAGACTTTAAACGAGCGTATCTGATCATCAGTCGAGGTGTAAACTATTTCAACCGCTATCGGAACACTGATTTCTTCGCCGGATACTTTTGGCATTCCTGTCACGCCTGATAGAAAGAGAATTTTTTCTATGCCATATTCAGCAGAACGGCTTAGCTGAACTGTTTCAGACAGGTGCATTATCCTTTCGGAAACGCACACATCTTTTTCTTCTTTACCAAGAAGTGATACAGCCCCGCAAACATATCCATCCTCTATATATTCAATTTTTTTCGTTTCTGTACATACTATCTGAATTACGGCATGGATTTCGAAAGAAAGCTTTCCGTCGGATAATTCAAAAAAGTCGCCGGTAGGAAGGATGAACGCTTCATAATCCGGCAGGATATCACGCTCAGGGAGCTCGAATATTTGCGAAAAGCTTATTGTTGTGCCGCAGTTTTCAAATTTTCCGTCAGCGAGGTAGTTTGCCGTGATTTCTGCATGACCCTTTACTATAAACTTGGAACCGACTGCATCAGCTGAATCGGTAAAAAATGAGACAGGTGTCGAAATCAGTTGAACTTCTCCGTCGAGGTCCCGCACGGGGATCTCATCTTCTATGGAAATTGTTTTTTCAGTTACAAGATTTACAAACCTGATATCAGTGTCGTTTTTCTTAAAGAACGCATTATTTATGCTATCCAAGGGGTCGGTATACCAAGTAAAATCCGAATTGCAATAGCATTTCTGGCTCACACAAACCTGTGCATTTATCATTACTTTCCGCGGATTTAGTATCCTCGTATCAACTGCTATTAAATTCATCTCCGCAATGGCAGTGCACCCACTGTCTGCAGATTCAACTTCAAACTCACACTCAAACGGAATATCAGTAGTAAGCGTACACAGTCCCTCTCCGGATTCCGGAACATACAGTATACTAACCTTGAGTTCACCGCGCACCAATACTCTGCCTGATTCAACATCCTTTGAACGGATCATATAATCGGCGTTTGTCAGCACGACTCTAAGGATGTCCTCTTTTGTATCAGGTACAACTACATCTGAGTTGATATCGCACACTTTTTTTGCACTGCCTATGGTTTTAAAACTGCTAAAAAACCTTCGTTGAAGTGAAATATCCATACGCTTCTCCCTTTTTATGATTTGTACATCTTATGTGGTCTTAAAACAAGATATACCTTGCTTATTTACATCTGTTTAACCATACTCCGAATGCTATCAAACAGGCAGCAAGGACAAACCACCAAAACTGAGACGGCAATACAAGGGAAAGTATTATCACTATTCCAAGCAATATTGCAATCATTGCAAAAATCGGGTGTCTACCTTTATGCAAAAAACCGCCTCCCTGCACAGCGTTAATATACACTATGCAGTAGGCGGTTAAATTATTTATTTATTTTGTTTCCCAGAAGTTATTCTGTGCACTAAGCTCATACAAGCGTTTGTACGACTGATATCTGCTAAGCATGATATCACCTCTTTGCAGAGCTTCTGTTATTGCGCAGCCCGGTTCCTTCAAGTGGGCACAGTCATTAAATCTACATTCGCCAATGTATTTCTTGAACTCCCGAAAGTCGTGCTGAAGCTCCTGCTTCTCAATAGTCTGCATCATCTCGATTTCAAACGATGCAAAACCCGGAGTGTCGGCGATGAATGTACCGTTGCCAATGTCATACAGCTCGACATGACGGGTTGTGTGCTTACCTCTGCCGAGCTTTGCGCTGACCGCGGCAACCTCAATATTAAATGAAGGGACAATAGAGTTGAGAATACTCGACTTACCAACGCCGGAGTTGCCCGTGAATGCGCAGATTTTTCCGCTCAGCTCAGCTTTGAGCTGCGAAATACCCTCGCCTGTCTGCGCACTTGTACGCAGCGTTTTGAAGCCCGAGCGGGTGTAGATATCATAAAGCTCATCTGCAGGGTCAATGTCTATCTTATTGATGCATACAACAAGCTCACACGCCGCTTCTTCGGCGATAACGGACACTCTGTCTATCAGAAACGGGTCTGTAATCGGGTTAGTATTTGCGGCAACAAAGACCAAGGAATCAATATTTGCAACGGCAGGTCTGATAAAGCTGTTTTTTCTGTCAAAAACCTTCTCAATATATCCCTTTTCGTTACCATCTACAGCAAAGCTGACTCTGTCACCGACCAAAGGCGATGTGCCGTCAAGTCTGAACTTCCCTCTCGCCTTACATTCGTAAACCTGTTCGTTGCAGCTGACATAATAAAAGCCGCTTAATGCTTTAACAATCGTTCCTTCCATACATCATGCCTCACCGCCGGTCTTGCCGGAGGATATTTGGAGACTAATCTTCGTATGAGCAGTGACGCTCTTACCTGCATCGAGGCTTTGCCATATAACAGTTCCTGCCTCATATTCACTATCAACGGACTCGATTGTGCCGACGCTCAGCTTGCTGCTTTCTATCTTTTCTACAGCGGACGCTTTTGTAAGGCCGACGAGTTTGGGTACGGTCGTCAGCTCATCCTCCGGGCCGGTACTGACCGTTATCTTCACAATAGAGCCTGCTTTGGCATATTCACCTGCTGCAGGATTTGAGTAAATAACATAACCCTTCGTGATGCTCTGTGACGGTGCTTCGTTCACTTCATAGTTTAATCCGGCTTTTTTAAGGCTTTGTATCGCTTCTGCAAGCTCCTTGTTTACGATATCCGGTACAATCTTCTCGCCGTTTATCTC
>JAEDNF010000228.1 GCA_016302655.1 Oscillospiraceae bacterium
AAAGGCGCCGCCTTTGGAAACTGCCACCTTTTGTAAAAGGTGGACGAAAACTTTTAGTTTTACCCCCAAAAACCTACCGTTAAACCCCGCCGTTTGCAAACCTCTGCAACGCACTACTTGTCCAAAGGCGGAACTGTCAGCACCGACTCGGTGCTTAGAGCATGTGGAGCTTTTTTGTAGCGTAAGCGTTAAGGGACATATCTGCCGTATTGCCTGCAAGATATTCGTAGTAGCCCTGACAGCCTATCATTGCGGCATTATCTCCGCAAAGCGAGATATCCGGCACGAAAAATTCACTTCCGCTGTCCTTTGCCGCTTTTGCGAGTTTTTCACGGAGCATAGAATTTGCGGCAACGCCTCCTGCAAGCGCCAGCTTATTATATCCCAGCGCCTTTGCCGCCGCCATGAATTTATCCGTAAGTATCGATGTGATAGTATCCTGGAAGCAGGCGGCAAGCGAATTTACATCCGTCTCTATGCCCTTCTGCTCGTTGTTATGTATAAGATTTATTACCGCTGTCTTTAGACCGGAAAAGCTGAAATCATATTCGTTTTTGGTGACCGGTCGGGGCAGTTTGTACTTTTGTATATCGCCCTGCTTTGCGGCTCTGTCGATATGAACGCCGCCGGGATATGAAAAGCCCATCGCTCTTGCCGCTTTGTCGAATGCCTCTCCTGCGGCGTCGTCGGTGGTTTTTCCGACAGTTTCAAGCTCTGTGTAGCTGTTTACCTTAACTATATGGCTGTGTCCGCCCGACACGACAAGACACAGGTACGGCGGCTCAAGGTCGGGGTGCGATATGTAGTTTGCCGCTATATGCCCTTTTATGTGATGTACCGCTATCAGCGGCTTATTCGTAGCAAGCGCAACGCCTTTCGCAAAGTTTACGCCTACAAGCAAAGCGCCGATAAGCCCCGGTGCGTTTGTAACGGCTACCGCATCAATGTCGCTAAGCTTCATATCTGCTTTTTCAAGTGCTTCTTCGCAAACTCCCGTGATATTCTCACAATGCCTGCGTGAAGCTATCTCAGGCACTACTCCGCCGTAGAGCTTGTGCTCGTCTATCTGCGTTGCAATTACCGATGAAATTACTTTTCTGCCGTTTTCGGTTATCGCTGCGGCTGTTTCATCGCAGGAGCTTTCTATGGATAATATTTTCATTTAATCTTCCTGTTCCGTATCTGTGGGCAAGCTGTAATAATCATAATCCTTGTCATACAAGCCAAAGCCGAGATCCATCAGCTTTTTTGTGTCGGCATAGCGGTTCTTTATTTCACAGCCGAATGTCAGCGTAATTATCTCCTTGCCGTCCATTCCGGCATAGCCTATAAAGCAGAAGCCTGCCTCGTCGGTGTATCCCGTTTTCATTCCGTATACTTCATAAGGGATGGTGGTATCGGTCAGAAGAATATTTCCGTTATCCCAGCTGTGAATGCCGCCCTGCTCGTCATAGACTACCGCAAGCGGCTGTGAAGTGATATCGCATATCGTTTTGCTCTGTGCCGCCGCTATCGCAAATTTCAGCATATCCGATGCAGTCGTATAGTGGTCGTCGTCGTGATATCCGTCGGGGACGGTGAAGTGAGTGTTTTCTGCGCCGAGCTTCTTCGCATAATCGTTCATAAGCACGGCAAAATAGTCGATCGTCTCGGTATCGCTGAGGCTCTCGCCGTATATCTTTCTTGCAACATTTGCGGCTATGCAGTATGCGGCGTCATTTCCCGACGGAGCAAGCATAGCTGTGAGTATTTCGTTTCTGCAAAGGCTGGAACCCTGCGCTATCCACGACATACTTGAATCCTGCGCCACAAGGTCAAGCTCGCTTCCTACATAATACACATACTCGGGTGCGGTATATTCTATTGCGGTAAGTGCGGTAAGTATCTTTGTTGTGCTTGCCGGATATATCTTCCCGTCCGCATTTTTTGAGTAGATTATCTTCTCTTCGGTAAGGTCATAGCATATTGCCGCTTCGCATCTGACAAAATCGTCCCCGTAGGTTTCAACCGGCTCCATTACGGGAACATCGGAAGTTGTTTCGGGTGCTTTTGTTTCAGACGCTTTTGTCTCGGAAGCAGACGAATCGGATGTCGCAGAAGATGTGCTTTCCTCAGAGCTGTTGCTGTTGTACATTCTTAAATCCACACTTCCGCAGCCTGATGAAGCTATAGCTATGCAGACAGCCGCAATTACAGCTATGCTTTTCTTAATATAAACGGATTTTAACCGTACCTTTGCCATTGATCCTCCGTATCTACGATGCAGACTTATTACTCCTCTGCTGTGTCTGCGCTGTTAGTACCGATTTTCTGCTTTGCTTCCTGCTTTACCTTATACGGAAGCGTTTCCAGTATCATTCCGACCATACGCTCATCGGGTGAGAATATAAGCATAGTTCTGCCGTGAGTCTTGTGCTTTGCGATAAGATAATATGAGTTGATGTTCGTTCCGTCGGAAGCAATAACCGTAGCTTCGGCATTTTCGCCGTTTGTGCCGTCGTATATGCCGAACTCTTCGGCGGTGTTAAGCTTTAATGTTATAAGGCGCTTTCTTTTTCTCTTTCCGATAATCTTGTCTATATCGAGGTCTTCGTTTGTGAGTATATACTCATACTCATAGCTCATGCCCGAAAGCAGCCATACAAGTCCGAAAAGTGTTCCTACGGAAAAAAGCATAAGCACCATAAATCCCGTGAAGAGCGACAGCCACATAAGTAAGGTGGCTACCACCAGTCCCAGAACCGACAAACCTATTCTTTTAGCCCAGTCCGAGCCGGTCGTTTTCTTTTTTACAAGCTGTTCGCCGAATGTATCCAATTTGTACCTCTTTCTGCTATCTTTCACCGATAGCCTATAACATACTTATTCTATTTTATCATAAATCCACCCGTATTTCAAGCAAAATTTGTTGATAACATACGGACTTGTTATCATCTCTTAAATGTGAAACCGAGTGAACTTCTTATATGTAATTATACCGAGATTTATCAATACTGTATAAACGGATAACAGAAACGCCCACCTTGTCGGTGGGCGCCAGACTGTCGATAAACCTTATTTGCAATCACTAAATGGGGTCGCAGGGTGCAATTCTATCAGCCTACGGCTGATTTTTCAAAAGCTCCGCT
>JAEDNF010000015.1 GCA_016302655.1 Oscillospiraceae bacterium
GCAAAGCGAAGCTCAGAATATACCACTACCCTTTTGAGCTTGCAAGCGTCGCTCAGACTGAGTCGACCTGGTTCAAGGGATACGATGAGGAATTTTTCATAAACAGAGGAAATACCACACGGTATATAATGGGACTTTTCCTGTCGGTACTTTACGCCGCATATTACTCATTCGCAAAAAGAAAAATGCTGAGCGGTTTAAGCCCGTTCAAAGCATTTAAATATACCCTTAAAGGAATAAAAGAAAACAGACTTTCAAAGCTGAAAAAGGATAACAAGAATGGATAAAATACTGAGTATAATAATCCCCTCCTACAACAGCAAGCCTTTTCTTGCAAAGTGTCTTGACTCGCTTTTATGCGAATGTACTGACGAGCTTGATATAATTGTTGTCAACGACGGTTCTACCGACGGCTGTGAAAAGATCGCCGAAGAATATATAGAAAAATATCCCGGTTCGATAAGCCTTATAAACAAAGAAAACGGCGGACACGGTTCGGCAATAAATGCAGGCAGTGAAAAGGCTGTAGGAAAGTATCTCAAAGCGCTTGACGCTGACGATTGGTTCTTAACGGAGAATCTTCCGGCTTTCGTAAACGCTCTTAAAGAAACCGACGCAGATGTCGTTCTTACTCCTCACCATACCATCAACATTTCAAACGGTGAAGTAAAGAACTGGAGATGCTTCCCGTCACAGTTCGGGGAAAAATACACTATGGACGAGGTTATGAGCAGTTGGAAGGACTTTGACCGCAGTCTGACCTTTCATGGTATAACCTACCGCACCGATTTCTATAAAAGTGAAGGTATCCGCTTATCCGAGAAGGTGTTCTATGAGGACCACGAGTATGCGACCTTCCCCTGCTGTAAAGCAAAGAGCATACTGCCGCTTGATTTGTTCATTTACGAATACCGCATAGGCGATGTTACCCAGAGCGTTTCCGCAGAAAATCAGCTAAAGCGCATAGGACACACCGAGACGGTACTGAGGCGTATGACCGAAGAAAGCAAACAGCTTGACGGCGCTCCTGCAGTGTATACTGCGAAAAAAACACATCTGCTTCTTCTCAGCTACCTTGTCACTTCTCTGCTGTGCGACAAAAACAGAAAAGAAGGCAGAAAGCTTGCAGATGATATGATGAGCTATATGAAGACGGAATACACTGAAGTTTATGAAATGAGCCGCAAACACTGCAAAATACTCAGAATGCTCAACAGAATGCATATAGGTATCAACGGATATAACCGGATACTCGGCTCAAAACTATATAATAAAATCAGGCACAATAAGAGTTTTGACTGACAATAATTTTTAAAATCCGGCAACTACTCTCAGCGTACAAATACGCTGAGAGTTTTTTGCATAGTACGGCATTCGCTTCTTTTTAACTAAAATAACAAAAAAATTAGCAAAGTTACTTAACAAACTTAGTGTTTTCGCTATGAATTGCGTTATTTATAATAATTTCATTGACTTTTTGCGATAATAGAGGTATAATTGAGTTATTACGCTGAGTTACTATGCGTTTTACAGACAGAAGCCACTCTGATGGTGTTTGGCAGTATTTACAGAGCAGATTATGACGCCTATTTAAAGTGCCGAAAAAGCAACGGTATCAACCTACCTTTAGCTTCGACTGATATAATCTGATTTCGAATGTGTAACGGAACGGAAAGGAAACGGATTAATTTATGACTTTGGTTCGTAAGGACAAAAGCGGAGGATTTCTGGAGATATTCAGATATAAAGATCTGCTTATTCAGCTTGTGACGAGAGATTTAAAGCTGAAGTACCGCAGAAGCGTACTGGGATATGTCTGGAGCATATTAAATCCCCTGCTTGTTATGATAGTAATGTATGTTGTGTTCTCGAAACTATTTGACCGTAACATACCGAATTTTCCCGTATACCTTCTTATCGGACGCACAATGTACGATTTTGTGATCGGTGCAACAAATAAAGCAATGGACGGCATCACAAGCAATGCTTCGCTGCTGAAAAAAACTTATGTTTCAAAATTTATGTTTCCTCTCTCTAAGGTAACAAGCGGTATGGTAGACTATGTTCTGTCACTTGGCGCTCTTCTCATCGTACTAATTTTTACCGGCTCGCCGTTCTACTGGACAATGCTCCTGTTCCCTATTGTAACGCTTGAGGCATATATCTTTGCCTGCGGATTAGGATTTATTCTGGCTCAGATGCACGTCTTCTTCCGTGATACACGATATATATACCATGCATTTACTACAATGTGGATGTACGCTTCGGCTATATTCTATCCCGTAGATATACTTCCGGAATGGATGCGACTCATCGTTGAATACTTTAATCCGGTTTATATATATATAAAACAATTCAGGGACATAGCATACAGCGGTTGTCTGCCGTCGCTTGAGAATATTATTCTCGGCATTGGTTATGCGGCACTGTTCTTTTTCCTTGGCGTAATAATTTTCAGAGACAAGCAGGATAAATTCATCCTGTATATTTAAAGGAGGACGGCATTTGGAAGATTATATCATCGACCTTAAAAATGTCACGGTTCGATTCAACAAAGCGAATATGAAAGTCGACAACCTTAAAGAATATGTAGTGCGTCTTTTACGCCGTCAGCTTTTATTTCAGGAGTTCATTGCTCTTGACAATATAAATCTTCAGATTAAAAAAGGCGAAGCGTGGGGACTTGTCGGTACTAACGGTGCAGGCAAATCAACATTGCTTAAGGTAGTCAGCCGTATAATAAAACCCTATAAGGGAACGGCTGCTATAAACGGCTCGGTAGCGGCACTTATCGAGCTTGGTGCAGGTATCGATCCAAATCTGACCGCAAGAGAGAATATTTATCTGAACGGTACGATTTTAGGCTATAAAAAAGAATTCATTGAAGAAAAGTTTGACGAAATAGTTGAGTTTTCTGAACTGAAAGATTTTCTTGATTCTCCGGTCAAGAATTTTTCATCCGGTATGAAAGCCCGTCTGGGATTCTCCGTTGCAACATCGGTGCAACCCGATATACTTATTGCCGATGAAATACTGTCGGTAGGCGATATTAAATTCAAGAAAAAATGTACAAAAAGAATGAGAACCATGCTCGACAACGGTACTACTCTTCTTTATGTATCACACAATATGAATTCTATTAAAAAGCTGTGCGACAAAGCATTGTGGATTGACAAAGGGAAACCTGTAATGATCGGTTCTGCCACAGAAGTATGCGATGCTTATATAGAAAAAATGAAAAGCTGAAAAATGAAAGGAAAGAACTTATGAAAACCGTAAAACTACAGAACATTGTCCTGCAGATGGATCAGGACGCAAATTTCATGCCTTACTCAGAACTGATTACCAAAAGTAATGATTGGCATACTCCGTTTATCTACGACCCTCAGAAAAAATGCCATATTCTGAAAAAATACAGCCCGGCAGATTTCATGACTTATTACAACTGTCTGCAGGCTTCAAGATGGCACACTTATACCGATGTGCAAAACTTTGCTATTAACCTTGAAGTAAAGGGTAAATTTTCAATTGAGATTTATGAGATATACAAAAATTCGTCAAATGAAAATTATAATCTTGTATTAAATGAAGTATACGACGCTGAAGAAAAACAGGTTATTAAAATAAATATTCCCAAGACGGATAAAAAACTTATCGGCTTCAAGATCGCATCTCTTTCCGATGTTGAGCTTTACAGCGGATGGTACAGCGGTGAAGTCGAAGAAGGAAGCATAAGAGATGTGAAGATTTCTCTTGCTACTACAACCTTCAAGAAGCAGGAATATATCAAGCGCAACATCGCTATGCTTAAATCGCGGGTACTCTGCGAGCAAAGTGACTTAAAAGGTCATCTTTTTGTACATGTTATAGACAACGAGCGTGCACTTAATCCCGATGATTACAACTGCGAAGACTTAAAAGTATACCCAAACAACAATGTTGGCGGCGCAGGCGGATTCACACGAGGTATTATTGAAGCACTTGAGCTTTCCGAAAAGCCTACTCATGTACTTCTGATGGATGACGATGTAATGATCGCTCCCGAAAGCCTTATGAGAACCTATTACCTTTTACGAGTTGTAAAAGATGAGTATTCTCGTTGCTTCCTCAGCGGTGCTATGTTCGACTATGATATACGAGAAAGGCAGTATGAGGATGTAGGATATGTCCATAAATCAGACGCTTCCTACGGTCCGCAGAAGCCCTCTCTTGATATGCGTTTTATCCGTGATGTACTTGAAAACGAATACTACTTTGACAAAGAGCTCAATAACTCCTATGCAGGCTGGTGGTATTGTTGTATCCCGATTGAACACATTGAACAAAGAGGCCTTCCTCTTCCCGTATTTGTGCGAGGTGACGATGTTGAGTTCAGCTTAAGAAACAACCCCGGCTTTATCACCCTGAACGGTATATGTATCTGGCATGTCGGATTTGCCGGAAAATTCAACGCAGCAATGGAGCTGTATCAGGTACACAGAAACAGCTTTGTAATACAGGCAGCAAGCGGAATATGCAATGATGTTGATTTCTTCAAACGCATAAAAACAATGTTCTGGAAAGAAATAACCAGATTTGCGTATAACAACGCTGAGCTTCTGCTCGACTCGATAGACGACTTTATGAAAGGTCCACAGTGGCTTGAAAAGCTGAACGGCGAACAATCGCTGAAAGAACACGCCGCAAAGAATGAAAAGCTCGTTCCGCTGGAAACTCTTACCGAATATCCTCACGCTATGAAGGATGACCCGTATGAGTATAGGCGCCTCAGCCGTTGGTCAAAAGCGTGGTATGTGCTGACAATAAACGGTCATTTGCTGCCCGGCTTTATGCTCAGAAATTTCCCGTCGGTTGTCGCTTACGACTGGTTCTTTGTACCCGGCAAGTACTTCAGAAGAAAGCGCATTATCGCAGTAAACCCCAAAGATCGTACCGGCTGCATACGCACAATGTCAAGGAAACGCTGCTTCGGTCTTATCAAGCGTTATCGCAAGGTGGTTAAAAACTATAAGAAAAATCATGAAAAGGTTGAAAAGCAGTACAGAGATCATTTTGCTGAGATGACTACAGTTGAGTTCTGGAAAAACTATCTTGGTATCAACAAATAATTTATTAAGAGGAAGAACACCACGATGAAAATACGAACAGTACTTGGAAAAGCAAAACGAAAAGTATACAATACCGCAAGAAATGTATTTATGAAAAGTAAATACGGTCAGAATATGACAACGACTCCTAAGTATTCCACACCGGCTCCTCAGCAGCCTGCACAGGAGACTGTCAAGCCGCCTGCGAGAGAGGATATTCCCAACAGCACAAAAATCAAGGACGACAGCATAAAAACTGTTATGTGCCTGCATGATAAGTACTGCTGCGGTTGCGGCGCTTGTGCGAATATCTGCCCTGTTAACGCCATAACCATGAAGTTCAACGACGAAGGCTTCTTGCAGCCTCAGGTTGATATGAATTTATGTACCGAGTGTGGTGCCTGCAAAAAGCTCTGTCCGTCAATCAACACGGTATATAAGAATAACCCCACTCCCGACTGCTATGCGGCGTATGCTGTTGACAATATTCGTGAGAAAAGCTCTTCCGGCGGTATTTTCACAGTACTTGCCGAAGAAGTACTTTCAATGGGAGGATATGTCTGCGGTGCTTCATACGACGGAGAATTTACCGTAAAGCATACAATAATCGCGGATAAAAAAGACCTGGATGTTCTCAGAAAGTCGAAGTACGTTCAGAGCGATACCGGATTTGTATACAGAGAAATCAAAAAGCTTTTACAGCAAGGAAAATATGTCCTTTTCTGCGGATGCGGCTGTCAGGTAGCAGGACTTAATGCAGCTCTCGCAAACAAGTCGTATGATAACCTCTATACCATCGACCTTATGTGTCACGGCAGTCCCTCTCCCGGACTTTTCAAGCAGTATCTCGAAACGCACTACGACAAAGACAAGATAGACTTTGTAGGTTTCAGAGAAAAGGATTATTTCGGCTGGTCAACAGAGATGACCGTTCGTTATGATGACGGCGAAGTTGTGAGAAATACCCGCACGATGGATCCTTATTACAAGGCTTTCCTGCCCTGCATTTCCGTCCGTGAATACTGCGGCGTCTGTGCATTCTCGGCTCTTCCCCGTCAGGGTGACATTACCCTTGCAGATTTCTGGGGCGTTGAGAAATACAACCGTGATTTTACTGACGGTAAGGGTACTTCAATTGTAACCGTCAACAGTGAACACGGTGCGGCTTTATGGGAAAAAGTCAAGGGCAATCTCGTACTTTGTGAAAAAATACCATTCGAATATGTGCTTAAAACAGGTCAGCCATTTGCAAAGCCTTTTAAGAACCATCCCTTCAGAAAAGGCTACTTTGAGCTGATTAAGGCAGGCGCTACTATGGAGAAGGCGTTTGACTACTCCACCAAGAGAAAATTCGATGTAGCGATTCTCGGCGTATGGTACGGTGCAAACTACGGAAGCGTTGCGACCTATTACGCACTTAACCGCCTGATAAGCTCATTCGGATTATCTGTACTCATGGTAGACAGACCCGGCAATGACGATGCATATGAGGTTTCGGAAAGATGCCATTCAAGACAGTTTGCGCTGAAGCACTATAATATCAGCCGCCGTTATCTTGTAAAGGATCTAAAACAGCTCAACAATTATGCCGACACCTTTGTAATGGGCTCAGACCAGGTCTGGAACAGAGGCGTAAACCGTCACCTTGGCATGACATTCTATCTGAATTTCGTTGACGATACCAAGAAGAAAATCAGCTATGCGGCGTCATTCGGTCACGACACCGATTTTGCAAGCAAGGCTGACCGTGTTACCATCTCGCAGTTGCTTGACAGATTTGACGGTATTTCCGTTCGTGAAACAAGCGCTGTTGATATGTGCAAAGAATTCTATAACGCCGACGCAGTTCGTGTACTTGACCCTGTGTTTGCGGCGGACAGAGAAATATTCGACGAGCTTACAGAAGAAGTTAAGAACCCTGTATTAAACCCCGATGATAATTATCTTACGGCATATATCCTTGACCCCTCGGATGAAAAACGTGACGCAGTAAAATATGCGTGCGAAAGACTCGGATTAAAACCGCTGATAATGCTCGACGGTAATTCACGCAGCTATGAAGAAGACAAGAAGAAAATCTACTTTGAGGGCTGTACATTTGTCGAAGACCTTAATGTAGAGAAATGGCTGCATTATATCAGGAACAGTAAGTTCGTACTGACCGACTCATGTCACGGTGCAAGCTTTGCGATCATCTTCGGTAAAGAACTTATTGCTATTTCAAATCCTCGCAGAGGCAAGCTGAGATTTGATTCGCTTATGTCGTTATTTGATATCACAAACCGCCTTGTTGAAGACGGCGCTGATATTTTAGACAATGATAAGTTATTCGCACCTATGGATTACGATAAGATCAATGCTATTCTTAAGTCCGAAAAGGAACGCTCGGTAAATTGGCTTCGTGAAAAGCTTTTCGCACCTAAAATCATAGACAGCTACTGTGCATATCCCGTTGTAGACAGAAGAATCGCAGATAAGCTGAATTTTAATCCCGATAACAACTAAGTTAAACAGAAAGGAAAAAATAAAATGGCACAGTATGATTATCTCATAGTCGGCGCAGGACTTTTCGGAGCGGTATTCGCTTACGAAGCTACAAAACGGGGCAAGAAATGTCTTGTTATTGATAAGCGTTCCCACATCGGCGGCAACATCTACACCGAAAACATCGAAGGAATAAATGTACACAAGTACGGCGCACATATATTCCATACCTCCGATAAAGCTATATGGGACTATGTAAATCAGTTTGCTGAGTTCAATAACTATATAAACTCTCCCGTAGCATCTTACAAGGACGAGCTTTATAATCTGCCGTTCAATATGAACACCTTCAGCAAAATGTGGGGAATTAAAAAGCCCTCCGAAGCAAAGGAAATAATCGCAAAGCAGATAGCCGACCTTAACATAGGCGAGCCTGCAAACCTCGAAGAACAGGCATTAAAGCTTGTCGGAACGGATGTATATGAAAAGCTTATCAAGGGCTACACCGAAAAGCAGTGGGGCAGACCTTGCTCAGAGCTTCCGTCATTCATTATCAAGCGTCTTCCGCTCAGATTCATCTACGACAACAATTACTTCAACGATCGCTATCAAGGTATTCCCATAGGCGGTTATACACAGATTGCTGAGAAAATGCTCGCAGGCAGTGATGTTAAGACCGATACAGATTATTTTGAATTTATTAAGGAAAACCCCGGAATCGCAGACAAAACCGTATATACAGGTCAGATCGACGAATTCTTCGGCTACCAGTACGGCCCGCTTGAATACCGTTCGGTACGATTTGAAACAGAAGTGCTTAATGAAGAGAACTATCAGGGCAACGCGGTAGTTAACTACACACACCGTGATATTCCTTATACAAGAATCATCGAGCACAAGCACTTCGAGTTCGGCAAGCAGGAAAAGACGGTAATAAGCCGTGAGTATTCTGCAGAGTGGAAGCCCGGAGTTGAACCTTACTACCCTGTCAACAATGACAAGAACAATGAGCTTTATCTTAAATACAAAGCTCTGGGTGACGCACGCAAGGATGTTATCTTCGGCGGCAGACTCGGTCAGTACAAGTATTACGATATGGATAAGGTTATCGCAGCAGCACTTGAATGCGTTAACGAAGAATTTAACTGATATATATTACGCACCGCAGATTTGTTCTGCGGTGCGTGCTATATAATAAAAGGGAGCAACCGCCCCCTTTTATTTATTCATTTACCTCAAATTTATATCCTACACCCCATAAAAGCCGTATGCTCCATTTTGAAGATAAACCGTCAAGCTTTGATTTCAATTCTCCTACCGCCTCTTCTGCCTGTCTGTCGGCATCGGCGACATCAGGTCCGAACACTTCATAAGCCAGCTGTTCTTTACTGAAAACACGGTTAGGGTTCATTATAAAGCAACGAAGTATCTCAAGCTCGATAAGGCTCAGCGGATATACCTTATCGCCGACAACGGCGCAATTTCTCTCGTTGTCGATCTTAAGCGTACCGCACTCGCCAATGTGCCTTGTATTGTACTTTTCAAATATTGCAGTCAGTTCTTTTATATCAAGCGGAAGCTGCACAGAGTGGGCATCATCAGCTTTGCCAAGCACATAAATATCCGACATCAGCGAAGAATGACGGCACTCCTGCTCAGCTTCAAGATAACACCCTCCCAGAAAAATAATATCGGGATGCAATATACAACATTCACGCACAACGTGCTGAATATCACAGCTGATATCACATATTACACTTACTGTGAAGCCTTCTTTTGCAGCAAAATTAGAAATGAAGTCCGATACCTGTTCGCTGTCGCAGGCTATAAGTATCTTCTTTGACATATCGGCGCCTCCGCTGATTATTCTGTATCATAATTTAATTTACAGACAAGAATCTAATTCTGTCCTCTTTATATTATACATACCTCAGAGACATTTTTCAACACTTTTTTCAAAAAAAGCGTTAATTTTGTGTGTAGATTTGCATAAAAAACTACAAAATATACTATTCTGTTTTATCGCAATCTCACAAAATTGATATAAATAGCGTTTTACCCCTTGATTTTTACCTGCAAAGTGATTACAATAATAATCAGCGGTTAGCACTCATAACCTAAGAGTGCTAAACGATACAAAAAAGCAACGCCGCAGATAAAAGCGGCGCAACTATAAAAAGGAGGTCATTAAGATGACGATAAAGCCATTATCAGACAGAGTAGTAATTAAAATGCTCGAAGCAGAAGAAACAACAAAGGGCGGTATCATACTTACAAGCGCCGCACAGGAAAAGCCTCAGGTAGCCGAGGTTGTAGCGGTAGGCCCCGGCAAGACAGTTGACGGAAAGCTCGTGCCCGTACAGATAAAGGTGGGCGACAAGGTGCTTATGAGCAAATATTCCGGCACAGAAGTCAAGGTTGACGGAGAAGAATATACAATACTTCGTGAGGAAGACATCCTTGCAGTTGTAGAATAAAAGAAAGTGAGGACAAATTACAATGGCAAAGCAGATTATTTACGGAGAAGAAGCTCGCAAGGCTTTACAGGCAGGTATTGACCAGCTTGCTGACACAGTCAAGATAACACTCGGACCTAAGGGCAGAAATGTAGTGCTCGACAAGAAGTTCGGCGCTCCCCTTATCACAAACGACGGTGTTACCATAGCAAAGGAAATCGAACTTGAAGATCCTTTCGAGAATATGGGCGCACAGCTCGTTAAGGAAGTATCCACAAAGACTAACGACGCAGCAGGCGACGGTACAACAACAGCTACTCTGCTCGCTCAGGCTCTCATCAGAGAGGGTATGAAGAACATTGCGGCAGGCGCTAACCCCATGGATGTTAAGCGTGGTATTTCAAAGGCAGTTGACACTGCTGTAGATGAGATAAAGAAGAACTCTAAGGCTATCGAAAACAGCGAAGGCATTGAAAGAGTTGCAACAGTATCTTCCGGCGACGAATCTGTCGGCAAGCTGATTGCTGAGGCTATGGAAAAGGTTACAACAGACGGTGTTGTTACTCTTGAAGAAGGCAAGACAGCCGAGACCTACAGCGAAGTTGTTGAAGGTATGCAGTTCGACAGAGGCTATATCTCACCCTACTTTGCAACAGATACAGACAAGATGGTAGCTAATCTTGACGACGCATATATCCTTATCACAGACAAGAAGATATCAAATATACAGGAAAGACTCCCTGTTCTTGAGCAGATAGTACAGGCAGGCAAGAAGCTCCTCATCATCGCCGAAGATATCGAGGGCGAGGCTCTTACAACACTTATCCTCAACAGACTGCGTGGTACATTCGTATGCGCTGCAGTAAAGGCTCCCGGCTTCGGTGACAGACGCAAGGAAATGCTTCAGGATATTGCGATCCTCACAGGCGGTACGGTTATCACCTCAGACCTCGGACTTGAGCTTAAGGATGCAACTATCGATCAGCTCGGCCGTGCTAAGAGCGTAACTATCACAAAGGAAAACACCACCATAGTTGACGGTGCAGGTTCTACAGAAGATATCCAGGCAAGAATCGCACAGATAAGAACAGCTATGGACAGCACAACAAGCGAATTTGACAAGGAAAAGCTCCAGGAGAGACTTGCAAAGCTCGCAGGCGGTGTTGCAGTTATCAAGGTCGGCGCTGCTACAGAGATTGAGATGAAGGAAAAGAAGCTTCGTATCGAAGACGCTCTCGCTGCTGCTAAGGCAGGTGCAGAAGAAGGTATCGTAGCAGGCGGCGGTACAGCTCTCATCAACGCTATGCCCGCTGTAGAGGCTCTTATCGCTACTCTTGAGGGTGACGAAAAGACAGGTGCTAAGATAGTTCTCCGTGCGCTTGAAGAACCTGTTCGCCAGATAGCTGCAAATGCAGGTCTTGAAGGTTCTGTTATCATTGATACTATCCGCCGTGAAGACAAGGTAGGCTACGGCTTCGACGCTCAGAAGGAAGTATACGGAGATATGATTGCTGCAGGCATCGTTGATCCTGCAAAGGTTACTCGTTCTGCACTGCAGAATGCCGCTTCTGTTGCTTCTATGGTTCTGACTACAGAGAGCCTTGTAGCTGATAAGAAGGAAGAGAATCCTGCTCCCGCAATGCCCGCAGGCGGCGGAATGGGCGGTATGTATTAATCCGCTAAAGCAAATAAAATCAAACCATGAGTGAAACGCGCGGTATGCACCGGCGCTTCAAGCGGTGGTTTTGTGCTGAAGCTGCAAAACTGAAGCCCTCCCGATAATCAACTCGGGAGGGCTTTTTCTATCATATACCGCAACAGCTGTCACAATGGTCGTCTTTTATCTCGCCGACAAAAGGTGTGGGATCTATTCCCTGCCTTGTATAATAATCTGCGATTGCGGCTTTGATAGCCTGCTCGGCAAGAACAGAGCAATGCAGTTTTGCGGGAGGAAGTCCGTCAAGAGCCTCAACGACTGCCTTGTTAGTGAGCTTAAGCGCCTCATCCAAAGGCTTTCCTTTTATCATCTCTGTAGCTATAGAGCTTGTAGCGACAGCGGCGCCGCATCCGAAGGTCTTGAACTTTACATCTTTTATCATGTTGTCTTCAATCTTCAGATACATCTTCATAATATCGCCGCATTTCGCATTGCCGACTTCACCGACGCCGTTTGCGTCCTCGATTTCACCGACATTTCTCGGATTTGCGTAGTGATCCATCACTTTTTCGGAATAAATCATTATAAATACTTCCTTTCAGAAAAAATCATATTACTTTATCTTGAATGTTTCGCCTTTTATTATGTGATCCCACAGCGGAGACATATTTCTCAGCTTTTCGACGATAACAGGGAGCACTTCGAGCAGTCTGTCGATATCCTCCTCTGTAGTATAATCCGACATAGAGATACGCAGTGAGCCGTGTGCGATCTCGTGCGGAAGTCCTATGCTGAGCAGTACATGAGACGGATCGAGCGAACCCGATGTGCAGGCAGAACCGCTTGAAGCCGCTATTCCCTGGAGGTCAAGCTGTAACAGCAGACTCTCGCCCTCAATGCCTTCAAACGAGAAGTTAAGATTACACGGCATACGCTTTTCCCTGTCGCCGTTCAGATGAACACGGTCTATCTTCAGTATCTCGTCGCATATCCTGTCGCTGAATCTTTTAAGCTTGGCATTTTTCTCATCTATACCGTTAACAGCGTCGGTAATCGCAACGCCGAGGCCTACTATTGCAGGGACATTTTCCGTTCCGGCTCTTCTGCCTCTCTCCTGCGCTCCGCCGTCCATAAGCGGCGGCAGACGGTATTTCTTATTGACATAAAGCACTCCGCAGCCCTTCTGAGCGTGTATCTTGTGACCGCTGAGAGAAAGCATATCGATATTCTGTTCTTTTACATTTATATGAACATTTCCTACTGCCTGAACCGCATCGGTATGAAAAATAACGCCCTTTTCCTTGCAAAGCGCTCCTATCTCGGAAATAGGCTGTATAGTACCTATCTCATTGTTTGCGTACATAATCGTTACAAGCGCAGTATCGGGTCTTATAGCCGCCGCTACATCTTCGACCTTTACAATTCCGTTTGAATAAACGGGAAGATAAGTTACCTCAAAGCCTTCTTTTTCAAGAGAAGCAAGTGAGTGAAGCACAGCGTGATGCTCAAAGACAGAAGTAATAATGTGCTTTTTGCCTTTACCAGCCATCATCCTTGCGGTGCCTTTTATTGCCCAGTTATCGCTCTCGCTTCCGCAGCCGGTGAAGTATACCTCGCCGTCTTCGCATCCCAGCGCATCGGCGACCTGCTTTCTGGCTTTATTAACGGCTATTGCCGAATTTCTTCCGAGAGTATATATAGAAGAGGGATTGCCGTACTCTTCTTTCAGATAAGGCAGCATAGCATTAAAGACATTGTCGCTTACTTTTGTCGTAGCCGCATTATCAAGATAGACAGTCGTTTTTAACATATATATCTACTTTTCCTTTCTTTATCTGATATGGGAAAATAGTGCGGAAAAGGTAATTTTCACTTCATCCGCAACCGTTTTTACCCTTTTTATATTATACACCTTATTATCTACAAAATCAATAGGTTTTGTAAAATTTTCAGAAGATAAAAAAATGCGGACAGAGTTGACCAAAGCGGCGGCGTGCGATATAATATATAATATTATCCGATTTCGGATAACGGCAAATCGGCGCATAATATCAAGGTGAGAAATGGAATACATATATGATCTTTTATACTGTTTTATGATATCCTCTGTCGCAGGGTGGTGCGGCGAGGTTATTTTTGCTACAATAAGACACGGAAAATTCGTAAACAGAGGTATGCTTCACGGTGCTTACTGTCCTAT
>JAEDNF010000229.1 GCA_016302655.1 Oscillospiraceae bacterium
TTGAACGAGAAGAACGAGTAAACAACGGGGGTAACATATGAGCCGTAGATAACACCTGCGATGCCGGCAAAGAATGCGGCAAAGACAAATACAAAAAGCTTGTAGTAAGTGATATTGATACCCATTGCCTTAGCGGCGATCTCGTTATCACGGATAGCCGTGATAGCTCTGCCGTGCTTGCTTCTGATGATGTTCTGAATAAGGAAAAGCGAGATAAGAACAACAACGAGAGCAATAATATAGAGGTCGTTGCCGTATTTCTTTGTGGAAAGTCCGAGTGCCGCACCGAAGGTCGGAAGATTTTTAAATATAGTTCTGACAATTTCACCGAAAGCCAGCGTAACGATTGCAAGATAGTCGCCCTTCAGTCTCAGTGCGGGAAGACCGATGATAAATCCGAACACAGCGGCAACAAGTCCGCCGACAAGCATCGAAATAATGAGAACAAGAAGCTTTGAATCAATTACATTGTAAAGCTCCCTCGCAACATAACAGCCGATGTATGCGCCGACGCACATAAAGCCTGCGTGACCGAGCGAAAGCTCACCGAGGAAACCGACAACAAGGTTGAGTGAAACTGCAAGCAAAATGCTGTATGCCATCTGGGCAAGCAGACCTGAGCTTGAACGGGGAAGGTTGTCGAATACACCGATAAGGAGAGGGACGACAAGCATGACAACGATTATCAGATAGTTAAACATATCCTTAAATCTCATGCCCTTTTTGACATTCTTTAAATAACTCATAGCTTATACCTTCTCCCTTCTCTTCTTGCCGAGAAGACCGATAGGTCTGACAAGAAGTATGATTATCAAAAGCGCAAACACAATGGCGTTTGCATAAGGAGCAAGAACCGGTACGTTCAGAGCAAGCTTTTCAACAACGCCGAGCAGAACACCTCCGAGCATTGCGCCGGGAATAGAGCCGATACCGCCGATAACCGCAGCGGCAAAAGCCTTGATGCCGGGCATTGAGCCGAGCGTCGGGCTGACCGACGGAATCTGCATCAGGTAGAAAACGCCTGCACAAGCGGCAAGAGCTGAACCTATTGCAAAAGTGATCATAATGATCTTGTTAACATTGACGCCCATGAGCTGAGCCGCTCCCCTGTCCTCGGAAACCGCCTGCATGGCACGTCCTGTCCTTGTAAATTTAATGAAAAGGGTAAGAACAATCATTATTATCGCTCCGACAACAAGCGTAAGAATGGTATTGAGGTTGAACTCTGCCGATGCGATCTTGACCATTTTAGCGGTAGTAATTGTAACAGCCTGCGACTTTGAGCCGAAAATGAGCTGAGCAACACTCTGAAGAAGATAGCTGACGCCGATAGCCGTAATAAGAACCGCAAGAGGCGAAGCACCTCTCAGTGGCTTGTATGCGACCTTTTCGATAATGATACCCAGAATCATACACACAAGAACCGCCGCAATAACTGCAAGAAACGGATGTCCGTTGGCATTGAGAGTTACAAGGATAGCATAAGCGCCGACCATTATGATATCACCGTGGGCGAAGTTCAGCATCTTGGCGATACCGTAAACCATCGTGTAACCCAGAGCGATAAGAGCATAGATAGCTCCGAGGCTGAGTCCGTCCAAAATTGTAGACAACATTTTATCTACTCCTTTTCGTTTTATTTCTGAAAAATTAAACCGCTGATTAAAAAATATCTGCAAATATTTTTATTATTATTTTCAGATACAGATTAATCGGCGGTTCAATATATATTTTAAAATTGCACCTTTACGGGTGCCTTCCGGCACCCGTAAAGGGTAAAGTAAACTAATTCAATTCCGTATCCGGTAATCAGTTAACAGCCTTGAACTGAAGCGGCTTGCTGCAAGCACCCGAAGCGTCCCAGGTCATTGTACCTGTTGCACCTGTGAGTGAGAAATCATCAGCAGTGATAGCAGCCTTAACCTTCTCGCAAAGATCGCTCGGAGAAATTGTAACATCGTTTACTCCTGCCTTCTCCATTGCTCTGAAGATAGCATAAACTGCATCGTAACCGTCAGCAGCGAACTGATCGGGAAGTGCGTTGTACTTTGCCTGATAGTTAGCAACAAACTTGCTTACTGTAGGATCCTTGCTGTCTGTATCGAACGGAGTGATATACATTACCTTGTTGGTAACAGTCTTAGCGTCGATAAGATCCTTGATGCCGTCAAATCCGTCTGAACCGATAAGGTCAGCCTTGCAGCCCTTAGCAGTTGCAGCCTTGCAGATAAGAGAGCCTTCCTGATAGTACATCGGGAGGAAGATAACGTCGCAATCCTTGAGCTGCTCAATCTGAGTTGAGAAGTCCTTGTTTGTTTCATTATCAAAGGTAGCAGACTTAAATGCTGTGCCCTTAGCGTCCATCTCAGCCTTGAAAGCGTCATAGACACCTGTTGAATATGTGTCGCTGGTGTTGTAGATGATACCTACATTCTTGTAGTTCTCGGTAAGGTAATCAGCGGCAAGAGTACCCTGGTCGGGATCGCCGAAGCAGACACGGAAGCCGTAGTCTCTGCCCTCGATAACCTTAGCTGCAGATGCAGACGGAGTGATGAAGAAGAGGTTGTCTTCCTCTGCGCTTGCTGCAAAAGCGTCGCAGGAGTCTGTTGTAACAGAACCGAGAGAAATCTGCATACCTGCCTCAAGAAGTGAGTTGTAACCTGTGGTTGCATCCTGAGCGGTAGCCTTGTCGTCCTTCATATCGAACTTGAACTTTACGCCGTTAAGTCCGCCGGCAGCGTTGATCTCCTCGATAGCAAGCATTGCACCGTTCTTTACGGAGTTACCGTAAGATGCAGCGTCGCCCGTGAGAGGACCTGTTGTACCGATGAAGTACTCTGTGTTGTTTGCGGTATAGCCGTTACCGGAGTCTTTCTTGTCTCCTGTGCCGCCGCAAGCGGAGAAACAGAAAGCAACAAAGGTCAGAGCAAGAACAACCGCAAGAACCTTTTTTACTGACTTTTTCATAAAATGACCTCCTTTTAAATTCCGAGGGGTGTTTGCACTCCCACCCGATGATCATCATCTATGATGTGAATAATGATACACTTATTACGTTAAGAAGTCAACAGATTATTTTCAAAAAATCTGTCGGTTTTTTAATGAAA
>JAEDNF010000230.1 GCA_016302655.1 Oscillospiraceae bacterium
ATGTAATACGCACCGCCGCCCATAGCAACTGCAACATCAAGACCGCCTGCACCCATAGCAAGCATTCCTATTCCGCCGCCTGTAGGAGTATGACTGTCAGAGCCGATCAGAGTCTTTCCGGGCTTGCCGAAACGCTCAAGATGCACCTGATGGCAGATACCGTTACCGGGACGGGAAAAATAAATACCGTGTTTTTTTGCTACGCTTCCTATATATCTGTGGTCGTCGGCGTTTTCGAAGCCCGACTGAAGCGTATTGTGATCGATATAAGCTAAAGAACGCTCGGTCTTGACTCTGTCAATGCCCATAGCTTCAAACTGAAGATATGCCATAGTGCCCGTTGCGTCCTGCGTCAGCGTCTGATCGATCTTAAGTCCGATCTCTGTACCCTTAATCATCTCGCCGTCAACAATGTGACTTTTGATGATTTTCTCTGTAAGTGTAAGGCCTTTGTTTTCGTTGTTTCCCATTTTTCGTCCTCCTCTAAATCTTTTACAATTATTATAGCTTATTGTGAAAAAAAAGTCAAGGTTATAAGGCTTTCAGACTCGGTCAGAATATATAAAATGCCACAACTTTTTGTTGATTTTGCACAATCTGTAATCGGATTAATTATCCGAAACATAGAATTTTCGGCTTCTTATCCGTATTTGACAGGTTTTGTGAGAAAAAATACACATAATTGTTGACTGCTTCAATAGATTATAGTATAATATATCGGAATATCCCACCAGGGATGATTTTACGAGGCGTATTTTTGCGTATAAACCCCGAAAGGATACTGTATGTCCGTAAAAACAAGAATCAGACTTGTCTGTGCCGCCGTTTCCGTCATTATTACAGCAAGCGGTTGCGGCTCCGTAACTGTGCAGCAGTACAGCACACCGACGGACACAGGCTTAAATTATTATAACGGTGAATCGATAAGCGGCGTTCCGATTTCCTCGGATGCAATAAAACCTGCTGAAAGTATCCCTGCCGAAACAGGAACGCATACTTCATCTACATCTACAGTTGTTGATAATCCTGTATCTTCTTCGATAACAGAGTCTGCTACAACTCAGACTGAAGTTTCATCTGTTTTTACAGAGACTTCTTCTCCGGCAACTGAACAGACGGCATCTCATACTACTGCTATGGTGCAGACTTCTGTTTTTACAACATCTTCTAATACTGCTCTGACCACCACAACAAAAGAGAGTAGCAATACATCTCCTCTTCCGAGTGATAATCTTCCCGTGAATAACTATTCTGCCCTTAATTACAGTGAAGTAAAGGGCGTATGGATATCGTACTTTGAGCTTTATCCTATTCTTACCGGAAAGAGCAAGTCGCAGTTTGCAAGCGGAATCGGCGCTTATTATGATAACTGCCTTTCACTTGGCATTAATACTGTTTTTGTTCATGTCAGACCTTACGGCGATGCTATGTATAAATCCGACTATTTCCCCTGGTCTAAGTACTGTACGGGTTATATCGGAGAGAATCCCGGTTTTGATCCGCTTGAAGTTATGATATCCGAAGCTCATGCAAGAGGCATATCATTCCATGCGTGGATAAATCCGCTTCGGTGCTATCAGCAGGATGACGCACCGTATGTCAGCGACAGCTATCTGACTAAGCAGTGGTACAATAACAACGACGGTGATTATATCGTCAAGGTTAATTCTTATTGGTGGCTCAATCCCGCATATACGGAAGTAACCGACCTTATTGCCCTCGGTGTAGCTGAGATAGTATCTAAATACGATGTCGACGGGATTCATATAGACGACTACTTCTACCCGACAACCGATTCGTCGTTTGACAGTATAGCTTTTAACAAGTCATCTTATAATGATTTGTCACAGTTCAGACTTGATAACTGCAGCAGAATGGTCGCAGGAATGTATAATGCGGTAAAGGCGCATAATCCTACAGCATTGTTCGGCGTGAGCGCACAGGGCAATGTCAACAATAACGAGACACAGCTTTTTGCCGATGTCGTCAGGTGGTCAAAAGAGGACGGATTTGTCGATTATATGGCGCCTCAGATTTACTACGGTTTTGAAAACAGCGGACAGCCTTTTGCCGAAGTTGTAGAGCAGTGGGATGAAATGCTTAAAGGTACCGGAAGACCGCTTATACCCGGACTTGCAGTTTATAAGATAGGAAATGAGGATACTTGGGCAGGAAGCGGCTCGCAAGAATGGATTACCGATAAAGAAATAATTAAAAGACAAATAGAAAAATCCCGCACTGCGTCAAACTACGGCGGAGTTATTCTCTATAGCTACCAGTTCATTTTTGAACCGGACATCAGTACAAAGCAGGCGGTGAATAACGAAATAGCGGCGTTTAAACCGCTGCTCACACAATGAGTTAATTCAGAAGGAAGAGCAATGCATGAGAAATAAAATAAAAATGATTGTAGCAGGGGCGATGTCTGCAGTTTTACTGCTTTCAAATATGAGCATATACGCCGAAGAGAGTGATACTGCACCTGAGTCTTCTGCCGCTCAATCAGAAGAGACAGCAAAACCGACTGAGGCGGAGTCAAAGTTCAGCTTGACCGACGATTTAAAAGCTACAGTAATAAAACTCGGCGATATAGAGGCTGAGGGATTTACGGATACCTTGAACGAAAAGCTGGATACGCTTATCGGTTACGGAATGAACGGCGTGTATTTTAATCCTTACGGAGAGGATTGTACATATTTTTCGGTAAATGTGAATAAGGGCGGCGACAGGCTTGAGAAAGCTCTTGAAGCGGCGTCGAAAAAAGGAATGCAGCGCTTTGTGTACTTTGATATAAATAAAGCTATGGCTGGTTGTCCCGAAGGCGAAGACAAGTATGATTATCTTGTCAGCGTGGCACATATCTTTGCTTTGAAATACCGATGTACAGGAATAATACTAACAGGATTTTACGGGGCAAACAATAATACCGCTTACGAAGAATATATGAAGACAGGTTCGGGTATAGGATACAGAAACTGGCTTTTTGACACTGTTGAATATAAGTTCTCTACAGTTAGTGATGTTATACATCTATCGGATAATTCTATTGCTGTAGGTCTTGATGCGGCTGATGTATGGGCAAATTC
>JAEDNF010000231.1 GCA_016302655.1 Oscillospiraceae bacterium
TGTTCCGAAGTTTATCGGAATGACCATTGAAGAAGCAAGAGAAGAGGCTGAGGACAGAAAGCTCAAACTCAAGGAAGTAACCGGCTCAAGTAACGAGTATGAAGAAGGCCAGATTATTGAGCAGAGTATCGCCGAAAACTCGATGGTTGACGAGGACACTGAGATTGAGGTTACCGTATGTGACGGTAAACCTGTTACAATAGAGACTGAGATTTCTCTTGAGCTTCCTTCGGATGTTACCGATACCGGCGTATTCAAGTTTGAATACTTCAAGGATGGTGTAATTTTCGACAGCGAAGAGCGTGATATGGCTGTTAATGCAGGCAAGACGATAACAATTACCGTAAGCGGTAATAAACTTACCACTTATACCGTAAAGATCACTAATGTTGAAGATTCTACTCTTAGCGGAGTTCTTGCGGAAATTGATGTAGACTTCAAGAATGAAGACACAGAGCCTGATGTAAAGAGCTATAATACCGGTCTTTTCCGTCAGCTTGAGTATACTCCTCCCGAAACTACAACAACTACAACGACTACAACGACTACTACAAGTACCACGACAACAACGACTGCGCCGATTTCACAGCCTGATCCTGTGGTTACGGGCAATGTGACGCTTACACTTCCTACTATTGCGAGGGATTCGGGAACATTTGTATTTATTTATTCGGACGGTGAAGGTAACCAGATAGGTAGAGAAACAAAGAATATGAATATTGCAGCAGGCAAGCAGCTTTCGTTTGAAGTATCTGGTACAGGCAAGCAAACCTACTATATCACTATTGAGAATGTCAAGGATAGTTCAAAGACCGGACAGCTTGCTACGATAACTGTTGATTTCTCTTCCGGCAAAGCAGTTCAGACTATAGATGAGTACAATGAGAATTTGTTCAACGAGTTGAAGTACAATGAACCGACTCCTGCAGAATCTTCGGGAGAATCATCCGAGCCCGAGCCCGAGCCTGAGCCCGTTCCAACTGAAGAGTGATATATTGAGGTCAGCCTTTGAAGAATGATAAATTTGAAGGCATTATAACTAAAGCTGTCGGCGGCAACTACTATGTAGCTGTCTCCGACGGCGTTTTATGTTGTAATGCAAGGGGATTATTCAGAAAAGAGAAGATATCGCCGTGTGCCGGTGATAATGTTATTGTCAGCGTGACGGAAAATACAGTGCCGCTGATATGTGACATTAAGGAAAGAAAAAACCATATAATACGCCCTCCGCTTGCAAATCTTGACTGCGCTTTGCTTGTAACTTCGGCGGTTGATCCTGTTCCTAACACACTTGTTACGGATAAGCTGATATCGATATTTGAAAGTAAGCATATTGAGCCGGTGATTGTAATAACAAAGCAGGATCTTAGAGACTGCGAGGAATTTGCACAGATATACCGCAGCTGTGGTTTCAAGGTGTTTTATATGGATAACCCAACCGGAAAAGGTATAGATGAGATAAAATCGTATGTTTCGGGAAAACTGTCTGCTCTTATCGGCAATTCGGGTGTCGGCAAATCAAGCCTGATGAATCATCTTTTCCCCGGACTTATGGCAGATACAGGTGATATCAGCAAAAAGCTTGGCCGAGGCAGACACACCACCCGTCAGGTTGAACTGTTCAGACTTGACGAGGGCGGATATATAGCCGATACACCCGGTTTTTCTACGGTCGAAGTCAGCCGATACGGTTTTATTCCCAAAAACGAGCTGCAATATTCTTTCAGGGAGTTTTCCGAATATCTTGGGAAATGCAGATTCAGAGACTGTGTTCATCTGAAAGAGACCGGCTGTGCTGTGACGGAGGCACTTGGCAAAGGGCATATCAGCACATCTCGTTATGACAGTTATGTAAAAATGTGCGAAGAAGCAGAGAAGCTGAATGAATGGGAGTTCAAAGAAAAGTGAAAAATTGCTGTTATATAATATGCGGCGGTCCGGAATCCTGCTCTACAGTAAAATTACCCGATAATGCTTATATTATCTGTGCTGACAGTGGTTATGACAAGGCACTTACTGCAGGTATCAAGCCTGATTTAATTATCGGCGATTTTGACAGCGTAAAAGGCAATCTTCCCGATGATATCGATGTAATTAGAGCTCCTGCTCATAAGGATGATACCGATACGCTTCTTGCGGTAAGGACAGCGCTTGAAAAAGGCTTTGATGAAATAATTCTTGCAGGTGCCTGCGGCGGAAGAACAGATCACACGCTTGCTAATATAGCAACTTTGCTTTTTATCCGTGAACACGGCGCTAAAGCTTATGCTGTCGGTGACGAAACCGATGTTTATATTCTCTGCAATGAATCTATGCGGCTTAAAGCTGATACTTCAAGATATTTGTCGGTTTTTGCCATAAGTGAAGAGGCGGTTGTATCCATAACCGACTGTGCATATCCGCTTGACAGATATCTTATGAAACGAAGCTTTCCGATAGGTGTCAGCAACGAGTTTACAGAAGGAAACGAAGCGATTATTACCTGTGAAAGCGGACTTGTTGCCGTTCTTACAGTAAAAAAATGAGTAACAAAATATCTCCCGAAGGAATAAAGTGTAATAGCTTCATCCGAGGGAGGTATTTTTATGATGAGAAGGCGAAGACCCGGGCGGTCAAAATTTCCTGCGGTAATACTGGGTCTTGCTGGCGTTCTTATCTGCCTTACCTGTATGTCCGCAGAGTCACTGCTGGTAATACTGTCGCTGTTTATGATAGCGCTCGGATTATGGCTGCTGTTTTTTTGCTGAAAGAGAGGTACATATTATGAAGATCGTTGTTTGTAAGACTCCGAGGATTTTAGCAGGTTTTTTAAGACTTTTTTTCGGAATTAAAAAGACAGAAGGTTAACGGATTTACCGCCGTCTGCATTTTGCCGGCGGCGGTAAGAATGTTTCAACGAATATAACCTTATAATGAACAAAATTCACAACAGGATAAACGGTGTGATTTCACAAGACAAACGAGAATATAAGAAAAGAACACTTCAAAAAGAAGTGTTCTTTTTAATGGTTGCGGGAGCTGGATTCGAACCAACGACCTTCGGGTTATGAGCCCGACGAGCTACCCCTGCTCCACCCCGCGATAT
>JAEDNF010000232.1 GCA_016302655.1 Oscillospiraceae bacterium
AAGAGCCCGAAACACAAACCTCCGTAACCGAAACAGAAGCTCCCGAAACTTCGGCTCCCGAAACTTCGGCACCCGAAACCTCAGCAGAGGAAAGTTCCGAAGCCGAGACAACTGCTTCAGATACCGAAGAAAGCTCCACGCCTGCACCTGTCACAGATGTTGACAGCTACAGAGCGATAGGCGACAACGGTATTCTTGTTGCAGGCATGGACGGCCACTACAGAGGAATTATGTTCTACGGCGGAACATACGGCTACTGTGACCAGTATGTCACCGATGTCAAGGCGTTCCAGTCGGCTCTGCCCGAAGTTACGGTATATTCTATGGTAATACCCACATCGGTCGATTTCTACAACCCCGATGAATACAGCGGATATACAGAGCTTCAGAAAGATAAGATAGAATATATCGAAAACGAGCTTAAAAACACAGGCGTCACAAACATCAAGGTTTACGATACCCTGTCAAAGCACACAAACGAAGAGATATATTCAAGGACCGACCACCACTGGATGCCGCTTGGCGCATATTATGCCGCACAGGTTTTCTGCAAGGACGCAGGCGTAAAAGTGCCCGATATCAGCAAGTACCGCAAGGAGACCTGCGGCGGTTATGTGGGCTCTATGTACTATTATTCATCCGATGTGAATCTCTACAACGATCCCGAACAGTATACCGTATATTATTCTCCGAATGAGGATAAGCTGACAACGACATATTACAACAGATATTACTCAAACGGCTATGAGAGCAATCTGTTCCTTTGCAATGACGCAAGCTATTATTATCTGTCATTCTTAGGAAGCGATGATCTTATCGCACATATAAAGACAAACGCCTCAACGGGAAGAAACCTTGTAGTTATCAAGGAAAGCTACGGCAATGCGCTTATCCCGTTCTTTACAGAGAGCTTTGACAATATATATGTGCTTGACCTGCGCTACTGCGAGGTTAACGCAATTAACTTCTGCAAGAAGGTAGGCGCTACCGATCTGCTGTTTGCAAACTGTGCCTACACTGTTGCAGGCGGCAACTGCGATTATTTCTCATATATAAGGAATATATAACGATATGAAAGAGCTTGAATATCCCTTTGACAGCGCCTATCTGCTGAAAAAGAAAAAGTCGATAAAAAGACAGCTTCTCAGTGACGGCAGTACACGCATAAAAAAGAAAATCGCCGTACTGGGCGGCTCTACGACAAACGACATCATAAATATGCTCGAGCTGTTTTTGCTGAATTTCGGGATCGAGCCGTCATTCTATGAGTCGGAGTATAACCGTTACTGGCAGGACGCAGTATTCGGCAACGAGGAGCTTGACTCCTTTGCTCCCGACCTTATTTTCATCCACACATCTAACCGCAACATTCTAAAGTATCCCTCGATGACCGACAGCAAGGAGCAGACAGATGCGCTGTTTGCAAACCAGATGCAGCACTTTGAGACGATGTGGCAGAAGGTTGAAGAACGCTATCATTGTCCCGTGATACAGAACAACTTTGAACAGCCGTTCTTCAGGCTGATGGGCAACCGTGACGCATACGATCACAGAGGCAGAGTGAACTTTATAAACAGGCTCAACACGGCATTTGCGGACTATGCGGCGTCTCACGAGAGCTTTTACATCAACGATATAAACTATGTCAGCGCCTGCTACGGTCTTGACAAGTGGAGCGATCCGTCATTCTGGCATCTGTATAAGTACGCTATGTGCGTTCCGGCTATTCCGGACTTTGCATTTAACCTTGCCGCAATTATAAAGTCGGTATTCGGCAAAAACAAGAAGTCGCTTGTACTCGACCTTGACAATACGCTGTGGGGCGGTGTTGTAGGCGACGACGGCGTTGACGGCATAGAGATAGGTCAGGAAACGCATATGGGACAGGTATATTCCGAGTTTCAGAAATATCTCGGACTTGTCAGAGATACCGGCGTAATGCTGACGGTATGCTCAAAAAATGACGAAGAAAACGCTCTGGCAGGTCTTAATCACCCCGAGGGCAGTCTAAAGCCCGATGACTTTATAATGATAAAGGCTAACTGGGACAACAAGGACAGGAATATTGAGGCGATAGCAACGGGACTTAATATCGGGCAGGACGCACTTGTATTTCTTGACGACAATCCTGCCGAGCGCTCGATAGTATCCGCACAGCTTCCATTAGTAGCTGTACCCGAGATGGAGCGCCCCGAGGACTATATAAAGACGGTTGACCGTTCACGCTTCTTTGAGATAACCGCTTTTTCAAGCGACGATCTGAAGCGCAACGAAATGTACAAGGAAAATGCGGTAAGGGCGGCACAACAGGCGCAGTTCTCGGACTACGGCGAGTATCTTAAGAGTCTTGAGATGGTAGGCGTTATTGACGATTTTCTGCCGATATATCTGCCGAGAATAACACAGCTTACAAACAAGAGCAACCAGTTCAACCTTACTACCAAGCGGTTTACCACCGCCGAGATGGAGCAGGTATTCGCAGACGACAGCTATATAAGGCTGTACGGCAGACTTGCCGACAAATTCGGCGACAACGGTATTGTATCGGTAGTGATCGGCAAAATAAACGGCGAAGCGCTTGACATAGAGCTTTGGCTTATGAGCTGCAGAGTGCTTAAGCGTGATATGGAATACGCAATGCTCGACAATCTTTGCGAGAAAGCATTGGAGAGAGGGCTGAAAGTGCTGAAAGGCTACTATTATCCTACTGCCAAGAATAAGATGGTAAAGGAGCTTTACGGCGACTTTGGCTTCACAAAGATAAGCGAAGATGAAGAAGGCAATACTGTATGGGAGCTTGAGCTATCGGGCTACACTCCCAAAAATAAATATATTACTGTTGAAAGGAATCAGGAATCATGAGCGAACAGGAAATCTACGACCGTTTAAACGAAGTATTCAGAGATGTTTTTGACGATGATGAGATCACCGTAAACGAGGACACGACCGCAGACGATATCGAGGACTGGGACAGCCTTGAGCATATCAACTTAATTTCAGCTGTTGAGGATGAATTCGGTATCCGTTTTAAGATGGGTGAAGTATCTTCAATGAAAAATGTCGGAGAAATGGTTGAAATAAT
>JAEDNF010000233.1 GCA_016302655.1 Oscillospiraceae bacterium
AAGAAATTTCACTGCAGGAAAGGGCAAAAATATGGGTTTTCTTGTTATAGACGGCAACAGCATATTGAACCGTGCATATTACGGTATCCGTGTGCTGACAAATTCCAAAGGCGTTGCAACCAATGCCGTTACCGGCTTTATGAATACGCTCCTTATGCTCGAAAAGGACATCTCTCCCGATATGATAGCGGTAGCGTTTGATTTAAAAGCGCCGACCTTCAGGCATAAGATGTACGACGGCTACAAGGCAAACCGCAAGGGTATGCCCGACGATCTCGCACAACAGCTTCCGTATATGAAGAAGATAATCGCCGCTATGGGAATTGCGATAATAGAAAAAGAGGGCTATGAGGCGGACGATATAATCGGTACGATTTCGGCTTCGTGTGCAAAGCAGGGAGTACCCTGCACCGTGTCTACGGGCGACCGTGATTCGTTCCAGCTTGTAAACGAGCTTGTCACGGTACGGCTTGCAAAGACAAAGGGCGATGTTTACTATACCCCTGCGGTTATAGAAGAAGAGTACGGCGTTACTCCCTTGCAGATGATAGAAGTCAAGGCGCTTATGGGCGACAGCAGCGATAATATACCCGGAGTTGCCGGCATAGGCGAAAAAACCGCACTCGCTCTTATAAAAGAATTCAAATCCGTTGACGGAGTATACGAAAACTTGGATTCGCCGAGTATCACAAAGGGCGTGCGTGCAAAGCTCGAAAGCGGAAAGGACAGCTGTTATATGAGCAGACAGCTTGCCGAGATATGCCTTACCGCACCGATAGATACCGAGCTTGAGCATTATAAGCCTGCAAAGAGAAGCGATGAAGAGCTTGCAGGTATCCTGTCGGAGCTTGAGATGTACAAAATGCTCCAGAAGCTCGGACTTCATCCCACATCAGCGCCAATAGGCTCAAAAGAAGCACAGGCTGAAAAAGCGGCGTCCGTTCAGCCTCTCCCCGACGCTGATATAGTGCTGTGCGACGGTGGAAGTATCTACGCAGGAAAAGTCGGTGCGCTTAGCGAAATAAAACTTTCCGACGCAGAGAAATACGCCCACAGCGACAGCGAAAAGTACACTTTTGATATAAAAGAAACGCTCGGAATATCGGGCTGTGAGAGTATAGACAATGTGAAGTTTGACACCACACTTGCCGCATATCTTGCCGACCCCGATTCAAACGACTACAGTATGCAAAGGCTGTGCGTGCAGTACGGCGTGCCTATGGGCGAGAGCCTTCAGGAAAAGTCGATAACCGTTGCGGCGCTTGATAATGCGCTTAACGCCGTTATTACCGAGACAGGCTCTGTGACGGTGCTTACCGATATCGAAATTCCGCTTGCAAAAGTGCTTACGGCAATGGAGCGTGAGGGCGTAAAGGTCGATGTAGAGGGAATAAAGCGTTTCGGCGAACAGATAAGCAAAAAGGCTGAGGATATCAGCCGTGAGATATACGATTATGCAGGCGGAGAGTTCAACATAGGCTCGCCAAAACAGCTCGGAACGGTGCTGTTTGAAAAGCTGAATCTCCCCGGCTCAAAAAAGACAAAGACAGGTTACAGCACAAATGCGGAGGTGCTGGAGTCAATTGCGGACAAGCACCCGATAGTGCCGCTGATTACGGAATACCGTGCGCTGACGAAATTGCAGAACACTTATGTAACGGGACTGTTAAAGGTAGTCGGCGAGGACGGCAGGGTACACTCCACCTTCAAGCAGACTGAGACGAGAACGGGAAGAATATCCAGCGCAGAGCCGAACATTCAGAATATCCCCGTCAGAACGCCGCTCGGCAGAGAGATGAGAAGATTTTTCACCGCAAAGGACGGATATCTGCTGGTTGACGCCGACTATTCGCAGATAGAGCTTCGTGTGCTTGCACATATATCCGGCGATGAAACTATGAGAAAAGCATTTAACGAGGGCGTTGACATCCATACCGTGACTGCATCGCAGGTATTCGACCAGCCGGTGCAATGGGTAACTCCGGAGCTGAGAAGCAAGGCGAAGGCGGTAAATTTCGGCATAGTATACGGCATCGGCGCATTTTCTCTGTCGAAGGATATAGGCGTTACCGTAAGCAAGGCGAGCGAGTATATTAAGGCTTATCTGTCGAAATATTCGGGCATAGCTCATTATATGGAGCAGACGGTAGCAAAGGCAAAGCGTGACGGTTATGTGGAAACAATGTTCGGCAGACGGCGCTATATAAAGGAGCTTGCCGCAAAGAACAAGAATCTCCAGGCATTCGGCGAGAGAGTGGCGAAGAACACTCCCATACAGGGCACAGCCGCCGATATAATAAAGATTGCGATGATAAGAGTGTACGACAGGCTGAAAGAAAGCGGTCTTGACGCTAAGCTGATACTTCAGGTGCATGATGAGCTGATAGTTGAAGCGAGGGAAGACTGCGCAGAAAAAGCGGCGGCACTATTAAGAGAAGAAATGGAGAACGCCGTAAAGCTCGCCGTACCTATGACGGTCGATGTGAATATCGGCAAGACCTGGTATGATACTCACTAATAAAGACAGGCTCTCACCCGAAGAGATAACCGACAGCGTAGCGGTGATAGAAAACGAGTGCTTTTCTGTCCCCTGGACAAAGCGGAGCATAAAGTCACAGATACTGACGGAAGGCTCGGTCTTCCTGCTTGTCCGTGCCGATGACGGCAAGGCGGCAGGCTATATCTGCGGTCAATGCGTTGCCGACGAGTGCGAGCTGTACAGGATAGCGGTACTGCCCGATTACAGACGGCTCGGTGCGGCAGATATGCTGATGGCGGAATTTATAGCTCAGTGCGAGGGCAAGGGAGTACGCAGTATTTTCCTTGAAGTGCGCCGTGATAACGAGCCTGCAAAGCGGCTGTATGAGAAGCACGGCTTCACTGCGGTGGGGCTGAGGAAGAATTATTACACAGAACCGATTTGTGATGCCATAATCTTCCAGCGTGCCGGCTGCGCCGGAGGCAGTTCCGCCTTTTGATAAGCAGTATCTTTATGGAGATATCGAAACGGCGGTTTTTAGCGGAAGTGTTTGGAGTGCGAAAAGGGGTTTGGGGCGAAGCCCCAAGCAAGGT
>JAEDNF010000234.1 GCA_016302655.1 Oscillospiraceae bacterium
CGCTTAAACCCGTCCTGTTTCCGCTGTTCAAGCGGTTTTATAACGGATTTTTAAGTGCTCCGTTTTTTGAGTGCTTGTCTATTATAGCACGCTTTTATTTCTTTGTCAACATATTAATTGCTTTAATTTTGCACAAATGAATTTTGCCTATAAAGCCGCTTGGTTGTGCAAAATGTAAACTGCTACAATATACAGAACTTGCATACACAATATATTGTAACGGCGGCTTCCTAACTGTTTTTCAAACCGTGCCTTTCTTCTTAATTTATGCACTTTTGCGAATTATGTTCATCGTTTTATAAAAACAAGGAGAACTGTAAAAGTTCCCCTCGCCAAAAAACTATTCAGTTTTCTTCATTCAGCTCCGAAATGATTCTAACAAAGCTGTCGATATCATTGAAGTCACGATATACCGAAGCAAAACGGATATATGCGACCTTGTCTATATCTTTGAGTCTGCGAAGAACAAGCTCGCCTATCTCATCGGAAGAAACTTCTCTTCTGAACTGGTTCTTAAGCTCCTGAACGATATCCTCGACCATCTTCTCAAGGTCTTCTATCTGTACAGGTCTCTTGACTGTCGCTCTTGCAAGTCTGTTTATCAGCTTGTCACGGTCGAACGGCTCAAGCGTGTTATCCTTCTTCACTACCATAAGAGGTATTGTTTCTACCATCTCATAGGTCGTAAAACGGCATTTGCACGACAGACATTCTCTCCTGCGCCGTATTTTATTATCCGCAGGTCTGCTGTCTATAACCTTGCTGTCCTCGTATCCGCATTCCGGGCATTTCATATGGTATCCTCGCTTTCGCTCGCATTGCTTTACTTCAAGTATTCTAACACATTTTTATTAAGTTTTCAAGCGTTTTTTGTTATAATCCCATCTTATACTTATTATACAGCTTCTGCATATTGGCGGCACATACCGCAAGCTCGTCGTAGCCTGTGTAATTCTCTCTGTACAGCTCAACTATCATAGAATTATCATAGTTGATCTTTGACAGTACTTTGAACAGCTGATTGAAATTGAAATCTCCTTTTCCTATCGGCATACAGTCACAGCCGGAGTTTCCGTCGCTGACATGAAGATGCACGACCTTATCTCCGATGATGTCGAGAAGTCTGAAAGGGTCGATATTGCTTCTTCTTGCCTGTTTGAGATCTACCACAAATCTCACCTCGTCACCGAGCTTATCCAGCATATCTTGTATGAACTTAACACTGCTGCTCTTGCAGTAGCAGATATTCTCCTGCGCTACCGTTACGCCGAACTGCTTGCCGATGCGATACAGCTTAAGATAACGCTCCATATATCTTTCGTCGGGGACTTTTGAACTGAGAATCGCACCGTGAAGGACGAATACTTTTGCTCCAAGCTCTGCCATCACTTCAAAATAACGCTTATAAATATCTATAAGGTACTCCGTTCTTCTCGGATAATCTCCGAAAAGGAAAAGCGTCTCCATCGGCGAAGAAAAAGGATGCATAGATTTAACGCTGAGCGAATAATCGGATATGAGCCTTCTGATTTCGGCGAGAATACTTCCCTCAAGCTCATCCACCGAATTTATAAACAGCTCAACATTTTTTATTCCACGCTTTGCAAGCTCATACAGAGCCTTTTCGGTTTCAAGAGGATAAAGACAAGCCGTTGAAACACCGATATCCATTTAATTCGCTCCTTTCATTATTATCAGAACAGTGAACAGATATTCCCGATTATTGACAGGATCATAGGCAGAATATATACCGCAAGCAATACCCCACAAAGCAGTACATATATGCCGACTCTGCATATTCCGTCAAAGCGCTGTGCGATCACAGCAACCTTTTTTCTGAATATTATATAAAGTATCAGGCAGACGATTCCGACAAGGCACAGAACTGCGCCCTCTTTCAGCCCTTTAGGCATAAAGCTGAGGGAAATATCATTCTCTCCCTTGTTTAGCTTAATTGCCATAAAGCCTGTCATTGTGCGGAATATTTCGGTGCTCTTTCCGTTTACCGTTACCGAAAATCCGCTGTCATAGGGAACGGACAGATACAGATATTGTCCGTCTTTATCGCTGTTTGCGGTTCCTCTAATATTTCCGCCTTCAACCGTAAGGTCGGCTGTTACCGCATCATCGATAAGTTGCCCCAGCTTATCAAGCGACAGACCGAACACGCCGTAGCTTGAACAGTACGATTCGCAGTTTGCGTCAACATCTATGGTTACACTGCGATCCTCGAATGTTCCGAGATACAAAAGCCCGTTGGAGTCCTTGTTCGGAAATGATAAATCAACCTTTATTCCGTTGACATATATTGCGAACGAGCCGTTGATATGCTCTTTTATAGCTTTTGATACAAGGTCGAAGCAGTCAAAGTACAGCGACTGCCTTCCTTCTACATAAATCTTATAGGTAAGCGTAGCGGTTCTGACATCGCTTTGCGGAGTGAAATAATACAGACCGTTCTTGTGCTTATAAAATATATTCCGTTCACCCGTGTGCTCATACCGTGTGAACAGCGGTTCCTCCGCTCCGAGTATCTTCTGCGCCAGATATTCCTGTATGTCCTTTCTTTCTGCAGGCGGAAGCTCCTCGCACTGTGAAAGGTCGCTGTCGGTGATTATTCCGAGCGGAAGATAAAACTCGTTCTTATTAATAGAATAGTACTTGTCACGGTACACGGCGCTGCTTTTTGCGCTGAACCTATCTATAACATACTTTATATTCATCAAAGCGTCGGTAAGCTCGGTACCTCCGCTGCCGGTAACTTCCATCCAGTATGACGAATATCCCATTCTCTTCATCGCATACATATAGTTTTCAGAAGTAAGAGAGGTGTAATGTGATATCGTAGGATAACCCAGACCGCCGATCAGGTTAGCGTCAAAGTATTTTCTCTGCCATTGTCCCATTTTCACACGGTAGAAGTCGCTGTCTTCGGGTATCTTGTCCTCAAGCACAATAGCATTGTCGTAGGTTGTAGGTATATATGCCGCCGAAGCGATATAGACATTTGCGTTGAACACGCACTCAGCAACAAGCGTAACGCTGAGAACAGCACATACCGCCTTGAACGA
>JAEDNF010000235.1 GCA_016302655.1 Oscillospiraceae bacterium
ACGCTCCCGGATGTATTGGTTCCTGTACCTATGTACAGCTCGGATAAGCGGAAAAGGGGCTACAGCCATACCGAAAAGATATGTGCGGAATTGAGCGAGCTTACCGGCATACCCGTTGTGAAAGCGGTGGAAAAGATACGACGGACTAAAGAGCAGAAGTCGCTGAAAAGAAAAGACCGTCTTCATAATCTGAAGGGAAGCTTTGCACTGACCGATGCTAAGGCACTTAGCGGCAAGCATATCCTTGTTGTTGATGATGTATCGACTACGGGAGCTACGCTCGAAGAAGTGTTCCGCACGCTTTTGCCGTCGGAGTGTGATGCTGTTGATTTTGCCGTATTTGCAAGAACGGTAAATAAAAATGATGATAATAAAGAAAACGCTTGAGAAGTGATTCACAAGCGTTTTTGCTTTATTATAGCCGTTTGTAGTCGCTGAGCACGGTATTTGTCATAAGCCAGCTGAGACAATCCTCGAAAAGAACGCCCTGCCTTGACTCCGTACCGTAGCTGTAGGTAGTCTTTACCGCTATCTCGGTAAAGGTGGTTGCACGGTTAAGCGCAATCGGCAGGCTCTCACCTTTAAGCAATGACGCTGTCAGCACCGAGGTGAAAATATCGCCCGTTCCGGGATAGTGCATCGGAATGTGATCCCAGTCGATCCGCCAGAAACTGCCGCTCTCTCTGTCAAAGCCGATGTTTGACAGCTTCTGCCCTTCATCGTCGATAAGAGGCACACCCTTGATAACAACAATTCGAGGCTTGTCGCTCAGCCTTGCAAGCCATGACCGTGCCTGTGAGACCGACATCATAGGCGGACATTCCTCGCCGAGAAGCATACAGGTCTCTGTGAGGTTAGGGGTTATAACATCAGCCTCTTCTACAAGCTCCTTCATTCTTCTCATAAGCTCGGGAGTGCAGGTGCTGTATGGTTTGCCGTTGTCTCCCAGTACCGGATCGACTACTTTAAGCGCATCGGGATTACCGTATAAAAATTTAAGGCAGCTGTCTACCTGCTTTGGCGAAGTCATAAATCCGCTGTATATTGCGTCAAACTGCAGTCCCAGTTTTTTATAATGCTCATAGCAGTCCGAGATATGCTCGGTAAGGTCTTCAAGCGCCATATCGGTAAATCCGCCGGTATGGGTGGAAAGCACCGCAGTAGGCACGGGACATACCTGAATCCCCATTGCCGATATTACCGGTATAATAACCGAAAGCGAACATCTTCCGAAACCCGAAAGGTCGTGTATCGCCGCTATCTTTTTATGTTGAGACATCGCTTTTGTCCTTCTTTCTTACATATACAATGATATTTTATCACATCTTAGTAAAAAAGTCGATATGTAAAGAAAATTTCTCGCTGCCCATATAATAATATCGTTTGCCGCAACCTTAGCAGAACTGTGCTATTTGCCCTTGTGGTAAATAAATTTGAGCAATTTTTGATAAATCGTAAAAATATTTATATAAAACTCTTGACAAGTTATGAAGAGTGTGCTACAATATTGATAAACCCAAAAGGATGATACGGATTATCGCATGAAAGGAATGGTCGTTAAAATGAGTAAGAGCGTGTACAGCCTTGTGCTGACAGATGAGATAGTAAGAGCGATAGACGCAATGGCATACAGGATGGATACCAGCCGTTCTGCACTGATAGACAGGATACTTGCCGAGCGTCTGTCTATGCAGACTCCCGAGATCCGTATGAGAAACATAATGGAGAATATCAGCAGTTTTTTTGACGAAGAGATTTTCCGTCTGCAGACAGCGGCGAGCGAAGGCGGTATGCTTATAAAAAGCCCTCTGCCGTACAAATACAAGCCTACGATACGCTATTCGGTAGAACTGCTGAGAGAAGGAAAATATCTTGGCAGGCTGAAAGTCAGCTTCCGTACGCAGAACGCTTCTCTTATGCAGCTTATGAACATATTCCTTAATTGCTTTGCTTCTATAGAGAACCGTTGCCTTATGAAATACGACGATTTGGATGTCGTTATGCAGATAGACAACGACAAGATGTGCAGAATGCTCAATATGCCTTTATTAAGAGACGGCAGAAAAATAAACGATCCTAATCTCACAGCCGAGGCGATAGCGGATTATGTAAATTTCCTTGACAGGATGATAAAGCTGTTTTTTGAAAATGCGGACAACAGAAAGAAGGCGGTAACGCTTATAGAAGACGCATACAAAGAAAGGCTGAAAACAGTAAAGGTACTTGTGTAAACCAAAAGAAAGGATGATATTGATATGCTTAACACAAATAATCTGACGCAAAAATCAATGGAAGCCATAAGTCAGGCTCAGAGTATTGCTGTATCGTATCAGAACATGAATATAGAGCAGCAGCATCTTCTGCTTGCGTTGGCACAGGCTGAGGACGGACTTATCCCTCAGCTTATGAAGAAAATGGGCGTGGATAATGATTCGCTTATCTCCAAGACGGAGCGCAGTGTCAGCGGTCTGTCCAAGGTAACGGGAAGCGGCAGAGAACCCGACAAGGTTTATGTGTCGCAGGATGTTGACAAAGCGCTTACAGCCGCAGAGGAAAAGGCAAAGCAGATGAGGGACGAGTATATTTCCGTTGAACATCTGTTTATCGGACTTCTTGAAAAGCCCAACAGCCAGCTTAAAGAGATATTCTCTTCGCTTGGTATCACCGAAAAGGCTTTTCTCTCGGCACTTGAGCAGGTAAGAGGAAGCGTCCGTGTCACCGGTCAGAACCCCGAGGAGACATACGATGTGCTTAAAAAATACGGTCAGGACCTTACCGAGCTTGCCCGTCAGAATAAGCTCGATCCTGTTATCGGCAGAGACAGCGAGATTAGAAATGTAATCCGCATCCTCTCCAGAAAGACAAAGAACAACCCTGTGCTGATAGGCGAACCGGGCGTCGGTAAAACCGCTATAGCAGAAGGACTTGCACTGCGTATAGTAAGGGGCGATGTACCCGAAAATCTGAAAGAACGCCAGATATTCTCGCTTGATATGGGCGCACTTGTTGCAGGTGCAAAGTACAGAGGCGAGTTTGAGGAAAGACTGAAAGCCGTTCTCCAGACAA